>DASRWP010000374.1:0-8118 GCA_035654535.1 Brevundimonas sp. | reverse complement strand
GGCGCGGTTCTCGCCGACGCATCTGACCGGATGGGCCGAAGGACTTGGGCAGGAGACCTTCGTCGGCTCGTCCGGGCGGGTGTTCCCGCGGGCGATGAAGGCGTCGCCGCTGCTGCGGGCGTGGTTGGCGCGCCTGAAGGGCTTGGGGGTCGAGGTGCGGACGCGCTCCCGATGGACCGGTTTGCGCCGGGATGAGGTCGGGTTGGTGTGGCTGTTCGAGACGCCGGAGGGGGCGGTGGAGGAGCGGCTGGACGCGGTGGTGCTGGCGACCGGCGGGGCCAGCTGGCCGCGGCTGGGATCTGACGGGGCGGGGGCCGCGCTGCTGGCCGGGGCGGGCGTGGCGGTCGAGCCGTTCCGGCCCTCCAACGCCGGCTTCGACGTGGCATGGTCCGATGTGTTCGTCGAGCGGTTCGCGGGTCAGCCGATCAAGCCTGTCACGCTGAGGCATGGCGAGCAGAGCGTACGCGGCGAGCTGATGCCCACCCGCTACGGCGTCGAGGGCGGGGCGGTCTACGCCCTGTCCGCGGCGATGCGCGAGGCGCTGGCCCGCGACGGGACGACGACCCTGACGGCGGACCTGCGCCCGGATCTGACGGTCGAGGCGCTGGCGGGCCGGCTGGCGAAGCCGCGCGGCAAGGACAGCGTCCCGAATTGGCTGCGAAAGGCGGGCGGGCTGTCGGCGTCGGCGGTCGGCCTGCTGCGCGAGATCCCGGGCGAGCTGCCGGCCGGGGCGGACAAGCTGGCGCGGCGGATCAAGGCGGTGCGGCTGATGCTGACCGGCATGCAGGGGCTGGCGCGGGCGATCTCGTCGGCCGGCGGCGTGCGGCTGGATCAGGTCGACGACCGGTTGATGCTGACGGCGCTGCCCGGCGTGTTCGTCGCCGGCGAGATGCTGGACTGGGAGGCGCCGACCGGCGGGTATCTGCTGCAGGCGTCGATGGCGTCCGGCGTCGTGGCGGCCGACGGCGTGCTGGACTGGCTTAAGACGCGCTGAGGCTCGGTCAGCGCCCGAGGGCGAAGTCGGCGTGGACCTGCACCTCATAGGTGTCGCTGCCGGCGTGGACCGGCGGCGCGGGGGCGGTCGTCTGCACCGCCATGCCGGCCGCGGCGTCGCGGCCGCGGTAGTAGGGCATCGGCGGCTGGCCGGAGCCGTCGCGGATGGCGAGCACGCGCTTGACCTTAAGATCGGCGGCTGTCGCATAGGCCTCGGCCCGGGCCCGCGCAGCCTTATAGGCGGCGGCGTAGGCGGTGTTGCGGGCGCGCTCGGGATCGGACGAGCGGAGGTCGGGGCCCGAGACGACATTGCCGCCGGCCTCGGTCGCCGCCGCGATGGCCGCGCCGGCCTTCGAGACGTCGCGGATGCGGACCTCGACCATGTTCTCGGCCCGGTAGCCGCCCCGGCCGGGGCCGTATTCGATGCGGCCGAGGGTGACGTTGCGGCTCTGGACGTCGTCGGCGGGGATGCCGAGCGCGGCGAGGGCGGCGGTGACCCGGGTCATGGCGGTGTTGTTGCCGGTGCTGGCGGCGCTGGAGGTCGGGGCGTTGGTCGAGACGCCGACCATGATGCGCGCCTCGTCGGGGCGGGCCTCGGCGCGGCCGGTGGCGGCGACCTGCAGCAGCACCTCGTTGGCCTTGACCCCGCGCGGGTCGGGTTCCTGCGCGCAGCCGGCGGCAAACATCGCCAGCACCAGTCCGATCCGTTTCATGGCCGCTCTCCCAAGGATGCGCCGATGTGAGGCGGCGAAAGTGGCGGGCGCGTGGCGTAGGCGGCGAGTGGGGTGACGGCCCTGTTCAAGGCCGGTAGGACGGGGCCATGACCGAGCTCGACATCCACGGCTTCTGCCCTGACCGCTTCGGCGCGGTGAAGGACGCCTTCGCCGCCAACTTCAGTGATGCGCCCGAGGGGCTGAACGAACTGGGCGCGCGGTTCAGCGTCTGCCTCGACGGCGAGGTGGTGGTCGACCTTTGGGCCGGGCACGCCGACACCGCGCGGATCCGGCCCATGGCGGCGGACACGCTGGTTCCGATGTTCTCGACCGGCAAGGCGGTGATGGCGACGCTCATCGCGACCTGCGTCGAGCGGGGACTGCTGGACTATGAACGGCCCGTAGCCAGCGACTGGCCGGCCTTTGGTCAGGCCGGCAAGGACCGGGTCACGGTCGGCCAGATGATGAGCCATCAGGCGGGGCTGCCGGGCTTCTCCGAAGCCGCTGAGCCGACGATCTGGTTCGACCGCGAGGCAGTGTTGGAGCGGCTGTGCGCCCAGGCGCCGATGTGGCCGCCGGGGACGGCCAGCGGCTATCACCCCATCACCATCGGCTATCTGGCGGGCGAGCTGTTCCGGCGGGTCGACGGACGGACCATGGGAACGGCGCTGCGGCAGGACTTCCCGGAGCTGGACCTGTGGATCGGCCTGCCCGAGGCGGAGCACGGGCGGGTGGCTCAGCTGCGCAAGCCGGCCTCCGCGCCGGACCTCGGGGTCATCGATGCGGTCAAGCGCGCCGCCTTCCTCGACAAGGGCTCAGCCCCCGGCGGGCGCGGCTCGACCGAATGGCGGACGATGGAGATCCCCTCGGCCAACCTGCATGCGCGGGCGGAAGATCTGGCGCGATTCATGGGCGTGCTGACCGACGGCCGGTTCGCGGGGCGGACGGTGCTGTCGGCGGCGACGCTGCAGGCCATGCGTCGCGAGCGGATCGCCGGGGTCGACCGGGTCGTGCCGTTCGACATCAGCTGGGCGGCGGGGGTGATGCGCAACGAGCGTCTGGGCGTATTCGGGCCCAACCCCGAGACCGTCGGCCACGCCGGCTGGGGCGGCTCCTGCGCCTTCGCCGATCCCGCGCGCGGGCTGTCGGCGGCCTATGCGATGAACCGCCAGTCGCCGCACCTGCTGGGCGACCCGCGCACGCTGAGGCTGATCGAGGCGGTGTATGCGGGCCTGTAGGGCGACGGTCTTCGCTTCGGCCCTTGTCATCCCGGACGGCGCGCAGCGCTGATCCGGGAGGCTGAACGCAGATATAGGGACCGCCCGGAAATCGCGGCGCGATTGTCCGGGCGACGGGTGGGGGCCGTGCCGACCCTTCTCCCGGACAGCTGCTGACGCAGCTTCCGGGAGAGTGCGTTCGCTCGGCTCTGCGTCCCGGATCGCCTTGCGGCGTCCGGGATGACAAGGCAGTCAGGGCTGGAACAGACACGAAGCGCTACACCGGTTCCGCCGTCTCCTTCAGCGCGCGGCGTGCCGCGCGGCGGCGGAGCAGGGCGGCGGCGGCGAAGACGGCGGCTCCGCCCCAGATGAAGGCGAAGCTGAGGATGCGCAGCGGCGTCAGCGCCTCGCCGGCCCAGACGCCGACGGCGAACTGCAGCGTCGGGGCGAGGAACTGGATGAAGCCGATGGTCGACAGCGGCAGGCGGCGGGCGGACCACGCGAACAGGGCCAGCGGCAGGACGGTCGCCGGACCGTTGGCGAGGGCCCAGAAGGTGTTGGTCGGGCTGTCGAAGGCCACGCCGGCGCCGGTGTGCTGAAGCCAAAGCACCCAGGCCAGACCGAACGGGACCAGAAGCAGGCATTCGACCAGCAGCCCGGCCTGGGCGTCAATCGGCACGCGCTTGCGGATGACGGCGTAGCTGGCGAAGCTGAAGGCGAGGACCAGCGAAATCCACGGCGGGCGGCCCAGCGCCAGCGTCTGCAGCAGCACCCCGACCGCCGCCAGACCGATGGCGACCCAGCCCCAGCGGTCGATCTTCTCGCGGAACAGCCACAGCCCCACGACCATGTTGAGCAGCGGGTTGATGTAGTAGCCGAGGCTGGCTTCCAGCGTCGCCCCGTGGGTGGTGGCCCAGACGTAGAGGCCCCAGTTGACGCCGATCAGCGCGGTCGAAAGCGCCAGCCAGCCGAGCGTCCTCGGCGTGGAAAGAACGGCGCGGACCTGCCCGCCCTGTCCGGCGAGCGCCACCAGCAGGCCGGCCACCAGCACGGCCCAGAGTGCACGGTGGGCGAGGATCTCCAGCGAGTCGAATCCGGCCGCGGCCTGCCCCATGAACAGCAGGGGCATGAAGCCCCAAAGGACGTAGCAGCCGAAGGCGGAGGCGAGCGCGGCGCGGGGGGAGGCCACGGGCGGGGCGGTCATTCTTGTCGTCCGTCATCCCCGGTAACCCGGGGATCAGAGATGGGGGAGGCGGTCAGACCGTGATGCTGCGGTATCCCGAGCCCGGCTTGATCATGCCGGTGTCGTCCAGCAGTTGGGCGATCTGGACGGCGTTGAGAGCCGCGCCCTTGCGCAGGTTGTCGGAGACAATCCACAGCGACAGCCCGTTTTCGACGGTCGGATCCTTGCGAATGCGGCTGACATAGACGGCGTGTTCGCCGGCGGCGTCGACGGGGGTGATGTAGCCGTCGTGCTCCTGCTTATCGATGACCTGCACGCCCGGCGCCTCGCGCAGGATGGATCGGGCTTCGTCAGGCGAGATCGGACGGTCGAACTCGAGGTTCACCGACTCCGAATGGCCGACGAACACCGGCACCCGCACGCAGGTGACGGTCAGCCTGATCGCGGGGTCGAGGATCTTGTGCGTCTCGTCCCACATCTTGGCTTCCTCGTCGGTGTAGCCGTCGTCGCGGAAGCTGCCGATATAGGGAATGACGTTGAAGGCGATCTGTTTGGGAAACAGCTTGGGCGTGGCGTCGCCGAGGCCATAGATGGCCTTGGTCTGGTTCCACAGCTCGTCCATGCCAGCCTTCCCGGCCCCGGACACCGACTGGTAGGTCGAGACCACGGCGCGGGTGATCTTCGCGGCGTCGTGGAGCGGCTTCAGCGCGACCACCAGCTGGGCGGTCGAGCAGTTGGGGTTGGCGATGATGTTCTTCTTCGCCGCCAGCTTGATGGCGTCGGGGTTCACCTCCGGCACGATCAGCGGCACGTCGGGGTCCATGCGGAAGGCCGACGAATTGTCGATCACCATCGGCCCGGCCTTGCCGATCTTCTCGGACCAGGCGCGCGAGGCCTCGCCGCCGGCGCTCATCAGCACCAGATCGACACTGGAGAAGTCGAAGGACTCAATGTCCTGACATTTGATGTTGCGGTCGCCCCACGACACCTCGACGCCCTTGGACTTGCGCGAGGCGACGGCGTGCATGGTCTCGACGGGGAAGTTCACCTCCTCGAGGATGTTCAGCATTTCCCGACCGACGTTGCCGGTGGCGCCTACGACGGCGACGCGATAGCCCATTTTGGTGTGTCCTTCGGGCGCCCTGTGCTCGCGACTCGGTCGCTCGCTGCTTCAGGGCGGGATTGTTTGACGTTCGCGCCCTATGTGGGCGTTCCGGGCTGTGAAGCAATCGCTTTTCAGGGGCGGCGCGTCCGTCTAAGCCCCGAAGCCATGCCCGCCCGCATCCGCGCCGCCTACGAACGCCGTCTCGCCGACGGCCGGCTGGACCCCGATCCGTCGCAGGCGTCGGTCATAGGGGCCTTGGAGCGGGCCGAGGGTGATCTGGAGAAGCGCGGCCTGTTCGGCCGCCGGCCCGATGTGCGCGGCGTCTATCTGTGGGGGCCGCCGGGGCGCGGCAAGTCCATCCTGATGGACCTGTTCTGCGCCTGTGCGCCCGAGGAGCGGAAGACCCGCGCCCATTTCCACGCCTTCATGGCCCGGGTGCACGATCTGATCCGGCAGTGGCGCGAGGGCGACTCGGACGCGCGCAGGGAGGTGTTCGGCCAGTCGAAGGGTGATGACCCCATCCGACCGACGGCCGAGCTGATCGCCTCGGAGGCGCGGCTGCTGTGTTTCGACGAACTGCAAGTCACCGACATCGGCGACGCCATGATCCTCGGGCGGCTGTTCGAGGCCCTGTTCGAGCAGAAGGTGGTGCTGGTGGTCACCTCCAACCGGCCGCCCGAGGACCTCTATCTCAACGGCATCAACCGCCAGCTCTTCCTGCCGTTCGTCGACATGATCCGCGACCGTTGCGAGGTCGTGGCGGTGACCGGAGGGCGCGACTGGCGGCTGGACCGGATCATGGGCTCGCGGGTCTGGTTCACGCCGGCGGACGCTGACCAGCGGGGGGCGTTCGACGCCCTGTGGGAAGAGTTGAAGGGCGAACAGGCCGAGGCGCCGGCGGTCCTGACCGTGCAGGGGCGGCGAGTGATCATCGAGCGCACCGACGGCGGGCTGGCGCGCGCGACGTTCGGGCAGCTGTGCGGGACCGCCCTGGGTGCGCAGGACTATCTCGCCGTCGCCGAACGCTTCCACACCCTGTTTCTCGAGGACATGCCGGTGCTGGGCCCCGCCAACCACCACGAGGCGAGGCGGTTCGTGACCCTGATCGACGCCCTGTACGAGGCCGGGACGCGGCTGGTCGGGTTGGCCGCAGCGTCGCCCGAGGGGCTGTACCCGACCGGGGTCGGCGCCTTCGAGTTCGAGCGCACGGTCTCGCGCCTGAACGAGATGGCGGGCGCCGAATGGCTGGCCCGGGACCGCGCGGCCTGACACGGTCGCCATAATTCCGCTCGCGCACGCGGGTCCAGTGTTTGGCTGTCCCGGAGATCCCCATGCGTCTGACCGTCCTCCTCGCCGCCCTCGCCCTGGGCGCCGCCTCGCCCGTCCTGGCGCAGACGGTCGCGCCCTCGACCAAGGGCGCCCCAGTGGCGGAGGTCCGCACCTGGCTGACCGGTCTGGGCGGAACCGTCGCCGAGCCGGAGGTCGAGGCGAGCTCTCAGACGCTGAAGGTCGCCGACCAGCCGCTGCCGTGGACCCTGACCTTCTACAACTGCACCGGCGCCGGACCGTGCGACGACGTCCAGTTCAGCGCGGCCTTCTCGGGCGGAGTGACGCTGGAGCAGGTCAACGCCTGGAACCGTAGCGCCCGCTACGCCAAGGCCTTCTTCGTGCCGGCGGGCGATGGCGGCGACGCCGGGGCGGTGCTTCAGTACGACCTGGTGCTGACCTCGTCGGGGACTGGCCAGCTGCAGGAGCCGACCGCGATCTGGCTGCAGATGCTGCGCGGGTTTGCAGGAAGCCTGGTGCAGTCGTCGGGGCCGGCGGCTCAGTAATTTTCGTCATCCTCCGGCGAGCGAAGCGAGACCGGGGGACCGAGCGGCGCCGCGACGGCGGCGAAACTCCGTCGTGGCCAGCGTTGGCTCTCTCGACAGGTTCGCGCTCGCGCGCGCCGCTGGGTCCACCCGGTCTGCGCCGCTGCGCGGCTTGCCGGAGGATGACGAAAGAAAAGGGGCCCCGGATCGCTCCGGAGCCCCTTCCAAATCCGCGCTCAAGCAGCGAGCGACCGCGTCGCGAGCATAGCGCCCCTAAACCAGACTTCCGTCGATGTCCTTGCAGGCCTGGATCAGGCCCTTCACCGACTCGACCGACTTGGCGAACATCGCCTTCTCTTCGTCGTTGGTGGTGAACTCGATGACCTTCTCGACGCCGCCGGCGCCGATCATGGCGGGGACGCCGACGTAGAGGTCGGACAGGCCGTATTCGCCCGACAGCCACACGGCGCAAGGAAGGACGCGCTTCTGGTCCAGCAGGTAGGAGCGGGCCATGGCGACGGCGCTCTCGGCCGGAGCGTAGAAGGCCGAGCCCGTCTTCAGCAGGGCGACGATCTCGCCGCCGCCCTTCCGCGTGCGATCGACGATGGCGTCCAGCTCGGCCTGGGTCATGAAGCCGGCCTTGACCGCGTCAGGCAGGGGCAGGCCGCCGACCGTCGAGTGGCGCACCATCGGCACCATGTCGTCGCCATGGCCACCGAGGGTCCAGGCGTTAATGTCCTGCACCGAGACGCCGGTCTTCTCGGCCAGGAAATACGCGAAGCGGGCCGAGTCGAGCACGCCGGCCATCCCGACGACCTTCTCCTTCGGCAGGCCCGAGAACTGCTGCAGCGCCCAGACCATGGCGTCGAGCGGGTTGGTGATGCAGATGACGAAGGCGTTGGGCGCGTGCGCCTTGATGCCTTCGCCCACGGCCTTCATGACCTTCAGGTTGATGCCGATCAGGTCGTCGCGGCTCATGCCGGGCTTGCGCGGCACGCCTGCGGTGACGATCACCACATCGGCGCCAGCGATGTCGGCGTAGTCATTGGTGCCCTTGTAAAGAGCATCGAAGCCGTCGATCGCGGACGACTCGACG
>DASRWP010000373.1:0-2934 GCA_035654535.1 Brevundimonas sp. | reverse complement strand
AACGGCCGCATGTGACGGCCGAGGGAGGATCATCGATGTCTCGTTTCCTGCGCGGCGCGGCGCTTGCCGCACTGACGGTTGCTGCTGCCGGCGCCATGGCCTCGGCCGCCAGCGCCCAAACCTATAACCGCCTCGTCGTTTTCGGCGACAGCTTGAGCGACAACGGCAACCTGTACGCCGCCACGGGCAACACCCAGCCCACCTCGCCGCCCTATTTCCAGGGCCGATTCTCCAACGGGCCGGTCTTCACTGAACTGCTGGGCTTCAACGCCGGTCGCTCCGCGGCGGGTGCTCCGCGCACCGGAAGCATCAACTACGCCTACGGCGGCGCCCGGACCGATTCGTCCGCCTTCCCACCCGGCATGCGGAACCAGCTGCTGCAATACACCAGCGGGGGCGGGACGTTCTCATCGACTGACCTGGTCAGTGTCCTAGGCGGCGCCAACAATATCTTCCAGGCCTTCCCCGGGGCGGCGGCCAACCCCGCGACGGCGCAGTCCACGATGCAGGGGGTGGCGGTGGCCGCCGCTGCGGATATCAACTTCATTGTCAACAGCATCGCCGGAGCGGGTGCGGGCACCATCCTCGTGTCGAACCTGCCCAGCCTCGGTATCACGCCCCAATTTTCGGCCAGCAATCCTGCCGTCGGCGCACAGGGATCCACTCTCGCCGACTTCGCCGGCACGACATTCAACTCGGCGCTGCTGACCGGGCTGACGACCGTCGCGGCCAATCGCCCGAACACCAACATCATCCTCGTCGATCTCTACAAGATCGGCGCTGCGCTTGCGGGCAACCCCGGCGCGTTCGGTCTGACCAATGTCACGGCGCCCTGCTTCAACGGCGTCACCGTCTGCGCCACGCCCGACACCTATCTTTACTGGGACGGCGTGCATCCCACCGCAGCCGGACACAAGCTGCTCGCCCAGCTCGCCACCGACTATCTCTACTACGGCGCCGTCGGGGCCCAATCGACGGTGCAGGCCGAAACGGCCTTCCGCCAGCGCGAAGACCTGCTGGACCTCGCCAGCGAAGGGCTGTCGGGCCGCGCGGCGTGGGAGGAAGGCACCCATCTGACCGTCGGAGCGCTTGCCGACAGCGTCGAAACAGACTCACGCGGCGTCGTGGGTGAGGCGGAGGCCACCGGCTGGGGCGTCCGGGCCGGACTGGACCACGTCATGTCACGCGGCATGCGCTTCGGCATGGCCGCCACCCTCCGCAACGCCGATGTCGAGGCAGGAGCCATGGACTTCGAGGTGCGGAGTTACGCTTTCGACCTGTATGCGGGCTGGCGGGGTGGCAACCACTTCCTCAACGCTGCGGTCGGCGGCTCGATCGACCAGTATGATGACATCACCCGCGTCACCGCCCTCGCCCCGGTCGTTCACACGGGCGAGACGGACGGCGGCAGCGTCGGGGCTCGCGTACAGGGCGGTCTCTGGTTCGACATGGGCGGCATCGCCCTGTCGCCCCGCGCCGCTGTCAGCTTCGTCTCGACCGACGTCAGCGGCTACACCGAGCAGGGCGTGGCCGCGCAGTACGAATATCAGGACCGCACAGTGAAGGCGGCCAGCGGCGAGATATCCCTCAGGGCCGAAGGCGGCGGCGAGGGGATGAGCTTCTACGTCGAGGGCGGTTATCGCGACTCGTTCGGCGACAGCAGCGACGCCGTCGGAACGCGTATCGCCGGCAACCCGGCGCAGGTGCTCTACAGGGATATCGATGATCCGTTCGGCGGATCGGTCATAGCCTCGGCCGGCGTCAACGCCGATCTGGGGCCGATGACACTGTCCGTCGGCTATCGCGGCCGGTTCGGAGACGAAGCCAGTAGCCACATGGGCGCCATCACCCTCCGCCTGCCTCTGTAGGGACCGCTCGCCTCAGGGCGTTGAGCGGGCGCGCGACCCGGCGGTCGCGCGCCCGCTTGGCTTTTGGTTCCCCCCTGCGACGACCTGCCACCCCCTGTCGCCCCATTCGGGCCTTCTGGAGTCTTAGAACGGCGTCTCTGGTTGTCGGTATGTCGCGCTGTCGCGGGTTCCGGCGCCTTTCCTGCTCTTCCCGAGCCGATACGGAGCCGACGCCGCATGCGACGCCTGTTACCGACCGCCCGGTCGTTCCTGATCCATTCCGGCCAGGCCGCCGCCCTCGCAGGCGTCGCGGTTCTGGCCATGGCGTTCGCGCCGCTGCCGTCGCCCGACCCAGCTGCGCCGGTCGATACTCTGGCCGCGCCGGAAGCTCCGCCCTTCACCGCGGTGGCGGAAGCAGTTGGTCCTGTGTTGCGCGAGATCGCCTTCGACACGCCGGTGAAGGGTTATGCGGTCAACTCGCCGTTCGGGCCGCGCCGCCTGCCCGGACAGGCCCCGCGCAACCATCAGGGGGTCGACATCGCCGCCCCCCAGGGCACCGCGGTCTATGTGGCGGCCGAAGGGTCCGTCGCGCGTTCGGGCTATGATCCTGCCGGCTTTGGCAGGTTCGTGGAGATCCGGCACCCGAATGGCATGAGCACGCTCTACGGCCATCTCAGCCGGCTGGACGTCCGTTCCGGCGACCGCCTCGGCGCCGGCGAGCGGATCGGCCTGGTCGGCTCCACCGGCCGCTCGACCGGTCCCCACCTCCATTTCGAGGTCCGCCGCGGCGATCTGCAGATCAATCCTGTCAAGGTCATGGGCCGGTCGTTCGAGGTCGTGCTGGCGGACGCCTGAGCAGCGCTGCGGGTCGCTGAGTCGGGCAGTCCACCCACGGTTTCTTCACCAGTGCAGGTCATGGTGACGGACTGGAGGGGCGATTGGCTCAGGATCCGCACGGCATTCTTTCTGATCGCGACGCGCGCATGGCGAGGCGCGCCCGGCGCCCGCGCCCGGGTGCGTTCTCATGAAGTACTGGCCGAAGCGTCAGAAGCCCCCTGAGGCTCTGGTGCACATCAGTGAAGCCATC
>DASRWP010000372.1:0-4685 GCA_035654535.1 Brevundimonas sp. | reverse complement strand
GTCCGGCCCCGCCACGCGGGCGTACTGGTTCAGGAAGGTGTCGGTGGCGAACAGGATCGACGCCTTCACCTGCGGCAGCAGCTCCACGATCTGTTTGGCGTGCAGCGGCGACGGGTACTGGAACGCCTTCAGTCCCTGCAGCAGCGGCAGCAGCACGCCGCCGGTCAGGCCGAAGCAGTGGAAGGTCGGCAGCGGGTTGAACATCACCCACTCGGGCTTCAGTTCGATGTGCTGGGCGACCTGCCGGCAGTTCGCCACAAGGTTCCACTGGCTCAGCACCACGCCCTTGGGCGCGCCGAAGCTGCCGGAGGTGAACAGCACGACGCCGGGCGACGACGGCTCGGTTTTCACCCGGAACCGCTTCGGCATCAGGCCCGCCATCAGACCGTACAGCTTGTCGGGCAGGCCGATGGTCTCGCGCACGTCGTCAAGCCAGACGATCTCGGCCACCGAGGCCAGATCCTCGACCAGCGCATCGAGCTTGGCCTGTGTGATGAAACGCTTCGCTGTCAGAACCTTCTTCACGCCGGCGGCCTTGATGGCCGCCTTGATGTTTGCCTCGCCCGACGTGAAGTTCAGCATCACCGGGATGCGGCCGTGCGCGTGCAGGCCGTAGTAGGTGACCACGACGCCCATGCTGGACGGCAGCAGGATGCCGACGCGCTCCGACAGATCCGTCATCGCCGCAATCTTGCGCCCCAGCACGAAGGCCGCGCGGATCAGGCCGGTGTAGGTGAGAGGCTTGCGATCCTGGTCCTCGAGGATCTCCTTGTCGCCGTAGGTCTCGCGCGCCGCGATCAGGGCGTCGAAGATGGTCGTTTCGACGGCCTTCGGGTCGAGGGGTACGCGCAAGGACAGCCTCCGTGGGCGGTTGGGCCCGCCGCTTGTCTCAAACGCCAAACTAGGCCCGCGTCGCCGCATTGAAAAGATGTGTTGCCCGGCGTGAAGCGGGCAGGGCTGATGGGCCGCCTTGCCTTCGCCGCGAGGAAGGACGACATAGCGGGTTCCTGAACGGCTGGAGCCTGCGGCGCCTTGGTCACGCTGATCGACACCCTGACGAAGACGCCGGCCGAACTGCGTCACCCGGAGAAGCAGAACCGGCCCGAGACGGCTGTTCTCAAGAAGCCGGACTGGCTGCGCGTGAAGGCGCCGGGCTCAGGGCAATATAACGCGACCCGGGCCATCGTCCGCGCGAAGGGCCTTCACACCGTCTGCGAAGAGGCGGCTTGTCCAAACATCGGCGAGTGCTGGAGCCAGAAGCACGCCACCCTGATGATCATGGGCGACACCTGCACGCGGGCCTGCGCCTTCTGCAACGTCAAGACGGGCCTGCCGGACCCTCTGGACCCGGAAGAACCGGCCAAGGTCGGGCTGGCCGTGTCGCAGCTGGGTCTGAACCATGTCGTGATCACCAGCGTCGATCGCGACGACGTCGCCGATGGCGGGGCGGCGCATTTCGCCGAGGTGGTGCGCCAGATCCGCCTGCAGGCGCCGGCCACGACCATCGAGATCCTGACGCCGGACTTTTTGCGCAAGGACGGAGCGGCGGCGGTGATGATCGACGCCAGACCGGACGTGTTCAACCACAACCTCGAGACGGTGCCGCGGCTGTATCTGAAGATCCGGCCGGGGGCGCGCTACTTCCACTCCCTGCGTCTGCTGCAGATGGTCAAGGAGCGCGACCCGAACCAGTTCACCAAGTCCGGCATCATGGTCGGTCTCGGCGAGACACGGGAAGAGGTCATGCAGGTGATGGACGACATGCGCTCCGCCGGCGTCGATTTCATCACCATCGGCCAGTATCTGCAGCCGACCCGCAAACACGCCGCCATCGAGCGGTTCGTGACGCCGGACGAGTTCAAGGCCTATGAGGCCATCGCCCGGGCCAAGGGGTTCCTCATGGTCTCATCCAGCCCGCTGACCCGCAGTTCGCACCACGCCGGGGACGATTTCGCCCGGCTGAAAGCGGCGCGGCTCGCCCAGACGGGCCGCTGAGCCGCCTTTGGCCGTTCATCGCGTCACGAAAATCCTGCCTTACCGGCCTGAGGATCTGGCGGCTCTGGTGGCGGACGTCCGCGCCTATCCCGAGTTCGTGCCCTGGGTGACCGCGATGCGGACCTGGAGCCCCCGCGAGGAGGCGCCGGGCGTGTCCCTGCTAGACGCCGAGGCGGCAGTCGGCTTCTCGTTCCTGAAAGAGCGGTTCTCGACGTGGGTGCGGCATGACCGCAATCGCAGCGTGGTCGAGGTGGGGCTGCTGCGTGGGCCATTCAAACACCTGAAGAACCGCTGGGAGTTTTTCCCGGACGCGGGCGGCACGCGGGTCGAGTTCATGATCGACTTCGCCTTCAGGTCACGGCTGCTGGACGCCATGCTGCACGCCAATTTCGACCGCGCCGTCGGCTCCCTGATGCGCTGTTTCGAGGCCCGGGCGGCGCATCTTTACGGCCCCAAGGCGTGAGCTTCGACTTCGACGCCACCGTGGTGGGCGCGGGAGCCGTGGGGCTGGCCTGCGGGCGGGTGCTGGCGAAACGAGGCCTGTCGGTGCTGGTTCTCGAGCAGAACGGCCGTATTGGGGAAGGCGTCTCGTCGCGCAATTCCGAGGTCATCCACGGCGGCCTCTACTATCCAGCCGGTAGTCTGAAGGCGCGATTCTGCGTGCAGGGTCGCCGCGCGCTGTACGCCTTTCTCGACAGTCACAAGGTTGATTACCGCAGATGCGGCAAGCTGGTCGTGGCGACCGAGGAAGCCGAAATTCCCCTGATCGAGGCAATCTTTGAACGGGCCACGGGAAACGAGGTCGAACGACTCGAGCTCCTGACCGGCGCGCAGGCGCGCGCGCTTGAGCCGGGTCTAAACGCCTGCTCGGCGATTCTTTCGCCGGAGAGCGGCGTGTTCGCCAGCCATGACTACATGCTGGCCCTGCAGGGGGAGATCGAGGACGGCGGGGGCTCGGTGGTCGTCAGCACCCCGTTCGAACGCGCGGAGCCGCTTGCAGGCGGCGGCTTCAGCATCACGGCGGGTGGCGAGGCGGGCGCGACGCTGACCACGCGGCTGCTGATCACGGCGCCGGGTCTGGGCGCCCAGGACGTGGCCTGTCGGATCGACGGCTATCCCGCCGCGGCGATCCCCGAGGGCCATTTCGGCAAGGGGGTTTATTTCCGCCTGGCCGGCAAGGCGCCGTTCGAGCGGTTGATCTATCCCCCACCGATCCCGGGGGCGCTGGGCACCCACTATCGCAAGGATCTGGGTGGGCAGGCGGTGTTCGGGCCGGACCTGACCTACGTCGAGACCGAGGACTATTCGGTCGATCCGACCAAGGCCGCGGAGTTCGAGGGTTATATCCGGCGCTTCTGGCCGGGGCTGCCCCAGGGCGCGCTGACGCCAGATTACGCCGGCATCCGCCCCAAACTGCATGGGCCGGGCGAGCCTCAGACCGATTTCCAGCTTTCCGGGGCGGAGGCCCATGGGCTCGAGGGTCTGGTCGCGCTGTTCGGGATCGAGAGCCCGGGCCTGACGAGTTCGCTCGCGATCGGCGAGGCGGTGGCGGGACTGCTCGGCGAATGACGGATGTCGCGATCCGGGAGGCCACGCCGGCCGACATCCCGGCGCTGCACCGGCTGATCGAAAGCGCCTATCGCGGAGAGGCCTCGCGCGCCGGCTGGACGACCGAGGCCGACCTTCTGGACGGACAACGCACCGATCCTGATGGCCTGTGCGACATCATGAGCGATGCCTCGCACGTGCTCCTCGCGGCGTGGCGGGAGGGCGATCTGGTCGGTTGTGTCCTGATCGCCGACCGGGGCGAGGGGATCGGCTATTTCGGGATGTTGTCCGTCAGCCCCACGCTGCAGGGGGAAGGCCTTGGGCGGCGGCTGATCGTCGCAGCCGAGACCGCGCTCCGGACCCGCTTCGGCGCGACCCGGGTGCGGATATCCGTATTCCCGCAGCGGGAAAGCCTGATCAGCTGGTATCGCCGGCTCGGATACGCCGAGACCGGCGACACCCTGCCGTTTGACTATGGCAATCCCCGGCTCGGCATACCGCTGAGGGGCGATCTGCATTTCATCGTCATGGAACGCCCGCTGACTTGACCGTTTGACGTGCGCACGGCACTCGCGCGTCATGGAATTGCTCACGGCCCGTCTGAAACTTCGGTCGGCTCGCCCCGAAGACGTCGAGGCGCTGCACGCCGTCCTGTCCGACCCCGTCGCCACCCGCTGGTGGTCGACGCCTCCGCACGAGACTCTGGATCAGACGGCGGCCTGGCTGGAGACCATGATCGCGGGTGGTCCCGAACAGCCTGATTTCGTCATAGAGATGGGCGGGCGCGTCGTCGGTAAGGCCGGCTTCTTCAAGCTGCCCGAGATCGGCTACATCCTGCACCCGGACGTGTGGGGCCAGGGGGTCGCCACGGAGGCGGTCGCCGCCGCCGTCGATCACGTCTTTGCCGAGCACCACGTGGATCGTCTCACTGCTGATGTCGATCCCGAGAACATCGCATCGATTCGCCTGCTGGAGCGGCTGGGGTTCGTCATGACGGGATCGGCGGAGCGAACCTGGTGCATCGGCGGGGCATGGAAAGACAGCCTGTACTACGCCCTGACACGGGAAGCCCGGGTCCGGGCGTCCGGGGCTCACGCTCGCGCTTGAACTCCCGCGCGGGTTCAGGCATAAGCCCGCGCTCG
>DASRWP010000371.1:0-2940 GCA_035654535.1 Brevundimonas sp. | reverse complement strand
CCGCACCACTCGGCCCAGAAGTCCACCAGCACGGGCTGGGACGCCTTCAGCACGTCGGCGTCGAAGCTGTCGTCGGTGACCTTGAGGGTGGCCATAAAACTCGTCCTGCGCTGGGCGCGGTCCACGACACGCGCGAATGGGTGGCGGCTCAACATGACTGATTCCGCCGTTGCCGACGATGTGGGGCCGATCGGTCCCAAAATCAACGCGCCGGCTACGTCGCCAGCGCCGCCTGCATCAGAGCGGCCGGAACTGGCATCAGGCTGGGTCCGTCGGTCCAGACGATCGCCGCCTCCACCGCCCGGTCGGGATAGATGCCGGCCAGCACTGCGGCGTAGACGGCCATCTGCCGCACATAGGCCGGGTCGGCGTCCTCAATGCGGGACGGCGGCGGACGGTTGGTCTTGTAATCGATCACCAGCACCCGGTCCGGCGTCACCACCAGCCGGTCCATCCGACCCGAGACGGGCACGCTTCCGATTTGTCCCGTCAGCGCGACTTCGGCCCGGGAGCCAAGGCCGAACACGGGCGCGAACAGCGGATCGTCCAGCACCCTGAAGGCGGCCGAGGCGATGTCGGCGCGGCTCGCCTCATCGAGATCGCGTTCGCGCGCCAGCACCCTGCGGGCCGCGTCGGCGCGCTCCGCCGGCCCGAGATCCGGCAGGCGCTCCAGCAGCCGGTGGATGAGGTCGCCGCGCCGGAACCGGCCGAGGGCGGCGCCCGGACCGCCGGTGGTCGTGAGGGGTGAAGGCGCGGGAATCCGGGTCGTCTCCTCCATCTTCGACGGGGAGAGCAGCCGTCCGGAGGCGTCCGGCCCGGGCTGTTCCTGGGCCCAGGACGGCACGGGTACCGCCTTCCGGCGCTCGACCGCGGCCGCTGAGGCGGTGGCCGGATCGGCCCCGAAGCGCAGCACGCCGTCGCCGACGTCACGCACGTTCTCGGGATCGTCTTCCTCGAGGCGCTGGAATGTCTCGGTCAGCACATGCCACCAGCTGTGCTCGTCGAAGCCCTGTTTCGAGTTTCCGCAGGCGCGGCCCATGAGGATCAGCCGGTCGCGGCTGCGGGTCAGGGCGACGTAGAGGAGGCGAAGGGTCTCGGCGTCTGTCCGGGCCTGCCGGGCCTCACGCGCCACTCTGGAGGCGGGGCAGTCCTCCTTCGACGACCCGGGACACATCAGCCAACCTTCGGATCCGTCACCCAGCGTCACCGGCATAAGCGAGGGACCCTGGGCCTTGGCGCGCGTGGTGGTGTCGGGGAGGATGACGATGGGCGCCTCCAGTCCCTTGGCCCCATGGACGGTCATGACCCGGACCTCGCCGCGCGGACCCTCGAGTTCCCGCTTCACCTCGACGTCGGCGGCCTCCAGCAGGGACAGGCAGGTCTCCAGATCGACTGCGCCGCGGTCCTCGGCGGACAGGACCTGATTCAGCGTTTCGTCGATCGCCTCTTCCGCCTCGCCGCCCAGCCGGCGCAGCACGCGGGCGCGGCCCGACACGCCGGTCGCGTCGACCCGGTTGAGCAGGCCGGAGAAGAAGGCGAAGGGGTCGCGGTCGCGGCTGTCGAGGGCGAAGGCCAGAAGGTCCCGTGCGTGGGACCAATCCGGCCGTTCGTGCCCCCGGTCGCGCAGCTCACGCCACAGGCCGCGTCGGCCTTCGCGGCCAGCCAGGTCGAACAGGGTGTCCTCGTCGACGTCGCAGAATGGGCTGCGCAGGACGCCTGCGAGGCTGAGGTCATCCTCGGGATAGAGGGCGAAACGGGCGATGGCGATCAGGTCGTCGAAGACAATGTGCGACGAGAGCTTGAGCCGGTCGGCCCCGGCCACCGGGACGCCGGCGGTCTTCAGAGCCCGGATGATCTCCTCGAAGGTGGCGTCGCGGCGGCGCACAAGGATGAGGAAGTCGCCATACGCGCAGGGGCGCGGCGCCCTCGTTTTGCGGTCGTAGATCGCATCGCCGGCCTCGACCTGACGCCGGATTTCCGCGGCCAGTCTGGCGGCAAGCTGCTTGCGTCCGCTCGTGCCGGGTTCCTGATCGACCGGATCCCAGACGTCGGGCTCCGGCGGTTTGACGTCCTCAAACAGCGGCCACAGCTCAACGGACCCTGTGTGCCCCTCGCGTTTGGCGACGTGCGGCGGGATGGCCCCGATCTCCTCGCCGACGAGGGCGGCGGTCCTCTGCGGCGGCTCGAACACGGCGTCGACGAAGGCAAGCACCTCCGGCGTCGAGCGGAACGAGGTGGCCAATTCGACGCCTTCGAACGTCGCGCCCGATCCAGTCACGAGCGTGTCGTAGCGCTGGGCCTCCTGCCGCAGCCGTTCGGGCCGGGCGCCCTGGAAGGAATAGATCGACTGCTTCTCGTCCCCAACTGCAAACACGGTGCGAGCCAGACGCTCTCCGGAGGCAGGGATCGGGGTGAACCGCTGTCCCCCCTCGCCGGCGAAAAAGCCTTCCGTCAGGGCACGGATGATATCCCACTGCTGGGGGGCGGTGTCCTGCGCCTCATCCACGAGAACGTGCTCGATGCCGCCGTCGAGCTTGTACAGGACCCAGGCAGCGGATGCCCGCTCCGTCAGCAGATCGACGGTGCGGGCGACAAGGTCGCCGAAGTCCAGCGCGCCCCGGTCGGTCTTGGCCTGATCGTAGAGCCGCGCATGCGCCTCGGCGAGCATCAGCACATGGCGGGTGTCCTCGGCGACCCGCGCCTTGCGCATCGTTTCCAGCGCCGAGAGATATTTCAGTTGCAGGTTCGTCAGCCAGGCGCCCGCGGCGGGCGGCGCCTTGGCGGTGGCCATGGTCTTGCGCGGTTCGCCCTGGGTCAGGAAGACGTCGCCCAGACCGGCGAAGGTCCACGCCGCCGCCCGCATCCGGTCGGCGCATTTCTGGTCATTGGCCGAGCCGGCCGACATCTGGCCGGCGACCGCGAGCCACTCGGTCCGGTCGA
>DASRWP010000370.1:0-2280 GCA_035654535.1 Brevundimonas sp. | reverse complement strand
CGCCCGGCGATGCGCTGCAGGTTTCGCCGTTGATCCCCGGCGCCGAGCGGCTCGAGGACATGGCCGAAGGCAGCGCGGACGCCGTCATGGTCTATGCGCCGCCGGGGGTGCTGGAGCGGCGCTATACGCTGGCGCTGGCGCTGAAGGCGTTGAAGCCGGGCGGGCGGCTGGACGTGATGGCGCCCAAGGACAAGGGCGGCGCGCGGCTCAAGAAGGAGCTGGCGGCCTTCGGTGTCGAGGTCGCCGAAAGCGCCAAGGCGCACCACCGCCGCTGCGTCGTGATCCGGCCCGAGGCGCTGACCGGCGTGGACGAGGCGGTCGCCGGAGGGGCTCCGCGTCTGGTCGAGGGGCTGGAGGCCTGGTCGCAGCCGGGAATCTTCGCCTGGGACCGCGTCGATGCGGGGACGATGCTGCTGGCCCAGACCCTGCCGCCGCTGAAGGGCGCCGGGGCCGATCTGGGCTGCGGTTACGGGGCGCTGGCGACGGTGGTGCTGGCCTCGCCCGCGGTGACGGCGCTGCGGCTGATCGATCTCGACCGGCGGGCGGTGGAGGCCGCGCGGCGCAACGTCGACGACCCGCGCGCGACGTTCGACTGGGCCGACGCCCGAACCGTGGAGGCGAACGGCGATCTGGACTTCGTGGTCATGAACCCACCCTTCCACGACGGCGGGGCCGAGGACCGGCGGCTGGGTCAGGCCTTCATCCGGCAGGCCGCGGCCCTGCTGAAGAAGGGCGGCGTCCTGTGGCTCGTGGCCAACCGGCACCTGCCCTATGAGGCCGACATCGCCGCGGCCTTCAAGCGCGCCCAGCCGGTCGCCGACAAGGGCGGCTACAAGGTCATCGAGGCGGTGAAGTGAAAACCCCGACGAGCCGCATCGATCGCCTGCTCGGCTCGATGGGCTACGGCTCGCGGACGGAGATGGCGCGCCTGGGCAAGGCCGGGGGGATCGTGCTGGACGGGATCGACATGACCGACGTGTCGAAGCGGATCGCGGTGACGCCGGACCTGCCGGGGCGGATGCGGATCGACGGCGAGCCGCTGGATCCGACGCCGGGTCTGGTGATGATGCTGCACAAGCCGCTGGGCATGACGTGTTCGCGCAAGGAGGACGGGGCGCTGGTCTATGACATCCTGCCCGACCGGTGGCGGCGGCGGGACCCGGCCATCTCGACCATCGGGCGGCTGGACAAGCAGACCACGGGCCTGCTGCTGCTGACCGACGACGGCGACCTGCTCCACCGCGTGATTTCACCGAGACGCCATGTCGCCAAGGTCTATCGCGCGGCCCTGGCGCGGCCGCTGGTCGGGACGGAGCAGGGGGTGTTCGAGGCAGGCGGGCTGGTGCTTGAGGGCGAGGACAAGCCGCTGGCGCCCGCCGCGCTCGAGGTGCTGTCGCCGACGGAGGCGCGGCTGACGGTGACCGAGGGCCGCTACCACATGGTGCGGCGGATGTTCGCGGCGGTCGGAAACCACGTCGAGGCGCTGCACCGGGAGCGGGTGGGCGGGCTGGGCCTCCCGGACGATCTGGGGCCGGGAGAATGGCGGCTGCTGGACTCGGCGCAGATCGACGCCATTTTCGCGGCATGACTTCCGTCAAAATCTGCGGCCTGACGACGCCTGAAACACTCGACGCCGCGCTCGCAGGTGGAGCCGGGTTCGTGGGCGCGGTGGTGTTTTCGAAGAGCCCGCGGCACCTCGATCTGCTGCGCGGCTCCGCCCTGTTCGAGCGGGCGCGAGGACGGGCGAAGGTGGTGGCGGTGACGGTCGACGCCAATGACGCCCTGCTGACCGAAATCGCCCTGATCCTGAAGCCGGACCTGATCCAGCTGCATGGGTACGAGACGCCCGAGCAGGCGGAGCGTGTTCGGTTGCTGACCCGCGCCGGGATCATCAAGGCCCTGCCCATTCGCACCGCCGCCGACGTGGCGAGGGCGGCGGCGTGGGAGCCGGTGGCCGATTATCTGATGTTCGACGCCAAGCCGCCGGAGGGCTCGGACCTGCCCGGCGGCGTCGGGGCGCGGTTCGACTGGTCGCTGATGGCGGGACAAGCCTTGACGAGGCCGTGGTTCCTCGCGGGCGGATTGGACCCCGACAACGTGAACGAGGCGATCCGGATTTCCGGGGCGCCTGCGGTCGATGTGTCCTCTGGCGTGGAAAGCGCGCCGGGTGTTAAGGACCCGGCTCGGATCATGGCGTTTCTCGACGCCGTCAGATCGGCCTGATTCCCGTCGCTCCCCATTTTGCCCATGATTCAGGGCGAAGGCTCGTCCCGTGAACGC
>DASRWP010000369.1:0-2498 GCA_035654535.1 Brevundimonas sp. | reverse complement strand
GAGGAGCGTATCCGCAACGGCGGCTGCGAGGCCTACATCTCCAAGCCGATCTCGGTGATGCACTTCCTCGACGTCGTCCGGAAGCACCTGGGCGAGTCCCGGGTTTAAGGGGGTCCGATGACCGCGCGCATCCTTGTCGTTGATGATGTCGAGCCCAACGTCCGCCTGCTCGAGGCGAAGCTGACGCTTGAATACTATGAGGTGCTGACCGCCTGCGACGGCGCGACGGCGCTGCAGATCGCGGCCGACGAGCGGCCGGACATCATCCTGCTGGACGTCATGATGCCGGGGATGGACGGCTTCGAGACCTGCCGCCGCCTCAAGGCCGATCCGGTCACCCGCCATATCCCGGTCGTGCTGGTGACCGCACTGGACGGCCGGGAAGACAAGATCAAGGGTCTGGACGCAGGGGCTGACGACTTCGTCACCAAGCCGATCGACGATGTCATCCTGTTCGCCCGCGTGAAGTCGCTGGTGCGGCTGAAGTCGGTGATGGACGAGCTGCGCGAACGCGAGGAGAGCGGCCGGCGACTGGGCGTCGACACCGACGGCGCGGGGCGGTTGCGCGGCTCCGGCGGACGGGTGCTGGTCGTGGACGACATTGAGCGCCAAGCCGCGAAGATGGCTGATCATCTGGCCGGCGAACACCGGCCGACCGTGGAATCGGATCCGGCGGCCGCCTTGATTGCCGCGCGTGGTCCTGTCGATCTGATGATCGTCAATGTGTCGAGCAGCGGTTTCGACGGTCTGCGCTTCGTCGCCCAGATCCGTTCGACCGAAGCGTCCCGCCGCCTGCCGATCCTGGCGGTGATCGATCAGGCCGACCGGCCCCGCCTGCTGAAGGCGCTCGAGCTGGGCGTCAATGACATCCTTCTCCGCCCGGTGGACGCGGAGGAGCTGGAGGCGCGCACCCGGACCCAGATCAAGCGCAAGCGCTACGCCGACTTTCTGAAGGAGAAGTTGGACTACAGCCTCGAAATGGCGGTCACGGACGCCCTCACCGGCCTGCACAACCGGCGCTACATGGCCGGGCAGCTGCAGGCACTTCTGAGCCGGGCCAGCCAGGGCGGCGACTCGGTCGCCGTGCTGATCATGGACATCGACCACTTCAAGTCGGTCAATGACAGCTTTGGCCACGACGCGGGGGATGAGGTGCTGCGCGAGTTCGCCGTGCGTCTGGCCACCAACGTCCGCGCCATCGACCTGCCGTGCCGGCTGGGCGGCGAGGAGTTCGTCGTGGTCATGCCCGGAGCGGGTCTGGAAGACGCGTTGCGCGTGGCCGACCGCATCCGGCGCGACGTCGCCGCGCAACCCTTCCCCATCATGGGTGGATCGGAAGGCCTGACGATCACCGTTTCGGTCGGTGTCGCCGCTAGCGCCGGGGCCGCGGATACGCCGGAGTCGCTGCTTAAACGCGCCGACGAGGGTGTCTATGAAGCCAAGGCCAAGGGTCGGAACCAGGTCATCGCCCGCGCCGCCTGACACACATCGCTCAATCGTGGCGACGGAGGGGCGGCGCGTTACAACGATTTCACTGGCTGGTTCTCATCTACGGGGTGATGATCACGGACGAGGGAGAACTGTCATGTCTCTGGCCGCCGCCTTGCTCGCCATCGCCGCCCTGATCGGACCGTCTCAAGCCCCCTCGGCGCCGTGTCGCACCGTCGATCCCGCCTCCGCGCCGGTCGGGGTCGAGTTCCGCAATGCGGTCGCCGTCGGGGACTTCGCCATGGTCACCCTTACCGGCGACAGCACCTGCGATCTGAACCGCCGGGGCGAGGGGCGCTGCGTCGTGCGCGATCCTCGTGTGATCAAGATCACCATGGCTGGCCGCCACGCCTGGTTCGAGGTCGCCCAGGGTCGTGCGGCCCAGATCAAGGTGGAGAACGGCGCGGCGACCTGCAGCGTCGTCCGCGAGATCGGCAAGGACTGATCCGCCGCGTTCCGTCACGAAGCCGGGCAAAGAAAAACGCCCGGCGTTGCAGCCGGGCGTCAATCAATCAGCGAGGTGGCGAGATCCTACTTGATCTTGCCTTCCTTGAACTCGACGTGCTTGCGCACAACCGGGTCGTACTTCTTCACGACCATCTTCTCGGTCATGGTCCGGGCGTTCTTCTTGGTGACGTAGAAGAAGCCGGTGTCGGCCGTGGAGTTCAGGCGGATCTTGATGGAAGCCGGTTTGGCCATCGGAATTACCTCTGCGACGGCGAAAGCCGCTAAAATAAGAGGCGCGGAACATACTCAGGCGCGATGGGAAGTCAACGGCGGGCGTTGCGCCGTTTTCGCCAGGTCGTCGAACGCTGGGCGCAGCAGGCGGGCCGCGCTAGGTTGATCGCATGAAACACATCCTCGCCGCCCTCGCCACCGCCGTGGCTCTCTCCGCCTGCGCCACGGTCCCAGCGCCGGCGCCGCAGCAGGACGCCTTCATGGCGAACCTCAACCTCTTGTGCGGCGAGCGTTTTGAGGGGCGGGTGGTCACGACCGATCCCGCGGACGCG
>DASRWP010000368.1:0-1741 GCA_035654535.1 Brevundimonas sp. | reverse complement strand
GATCGACGTGGTGGTCCACCCGGAGTCGATTATCCACAGCATGGTGGAATACGTCGATGGCTCGACGCTGGCCCAACTGGGTCCGCCGGACATGAAGACGCCGATCGCATGCGCGCTGGCGTGGCCGGACCGGATGGCGTGGCCCGCGCCGCGCCTCAACCTCGCCGAACTGGGTCGCCTGACATTTGAAGCGCCGGACGAAAACCGGTTCCCGGCGCTGGGGCTGGCGCGTACGGCCCTTGAGGCCGGCGGTGCGGCGCCGGCCGTGTTCAACGCCGCCAACGAGGCCGCGGCCCTGGCGTTTCTTGACCGTCGTCTGGCGTTTCTCAATATTGCCGCAGTCGTCGCCGACACGTTGGAACGCGCGGCCGCGTCGGGATTGGGCTCGCGCATCAACTACGCCTGCGACGCCGCTCTCGCCATCGATGCCGAGGCGCGACGCATGGCGAACGAGATCATCGACGGCTTGGCCGCCGCGGCCTGAGCGGCGAGAGGTAAGACATCCGTATGACGGGCTTCATCGGCCAGGCGCTGCTCTACATCGTGCCCTTCCTGCTGGTGCTGACCTTCATCGTCACCATCCACGAGCTGGGCCACTTCCTCGTGGCGCGTGCATTCGGGGTGAAGATCGACCGCTTTTCGGTCGGTTTCGGCAAGACCATCGTGGCGCGGACGGACAGACGGGGGACGGAGTGGCGGCTGGCATGGCTGCCGCTCGGCGGATATGTGAAATTCTCCGGTGATCTGGACGCCTCAAGCGTGCCGGACCAGGCCGGACTGGCCGAGCTGCGGCAGCGGGTTATCGCCGAAAACGGCTCGGGGGCCGAGCGCGACTATTTCCACTTCAAGCCCGTCTGGCAGCGGGCCCTGATCGTGGCCGCCGGGCCGGCGGCGAACTTCCTTCTGTCGATGGTGCTCTTCACCATTCTGTTCAGCGTAGTTGGCGAAAGTGTCGTCGCTCCCCGCGTTGCGGCGGTCGCGCCCGGCAGCCCTGCGGCGGAGGCTGGCTTCCTGCCTCGCGACCGGATCGTCGCCATCAACGGCCGGCCGGTTTTTGAGCAGGAAGAGGTCACCCGGACGGTGATCCTGAGCGCCGGCGACCCCTTGCGGTTCACGGTCGATCGCGCCGGGCGGCGGCTCGACCTTGTGGCGACGCCCCAGCGGCAGATCGAGAACGACGAACTGTCCGGCCGCGTGCGCATCGCGCGGGTCGGCCTCGCGCTCCGGCCCCTGCAAGAGGACTATCAGTTTCGCCGTCTCGGACCGATCGAGGCGGCCGGGAAGGGCGTCGACGTGATCGGCACGACCGTCGGCACCACCGCGACCTATATCGGACGGATATTCACCGGCAAGGAATCGGGCGATTTGCTCAACGGTCCGATCGGCATCGCCAAGGCAGCCGGAGGCGTGACCCAGCAGGCAGTGGCTGCGAATCCCGATCCCGGCTGGATGGCGGCGAACCTCGCGCTGACGTTTCTTCAGTTCGCCGCCATAGTTTCGATCGGAATTGGCATTGTAAACCTCTTGCCGATTCCGGTTCTGGATGGGGGCCACCTGCTGTTCTACGCTTATGAAGCTGTGGCGCGCAGGCCAGTCCCCGCCCGCGTTCAGGAGGCCGGCTACCGTGTCGGTCTTGCTTTGCTGGCGGGATTGATGTTGTTCGCCACCTGGAACGACTTGCAAAAGCTAAGCCTGTTCAAATTCCTCGGCGGGCTCGCCTGATGAGCCGACGCCAGCCCCC
>DASRWP010000367.1:0-6274 GCA_035654535.1 Brevundimonas sp. | reverse complement strand
TCAACGACGTGCCCTGCGATCGCCTGCTCGCCGACCTGATCCCCCTCGCCCGCGCCGACGGCGCCAATGACGCGAAACGGGTCAGTCTGATGGAGGTGCGGGGGGACGACGGTTTCGAGACCTTCGACATCCACCTGCCCCTGATCCTGCCGGCGTGAACGATATCGCCGCCTTTACCTTCTCGGACGGGCGAACTGTGCGCGCAGGCCTTCTGACGCTGGACCAGCGCAAGGCGAACCGCACACTGCCGACCGACGCAGTCCTCAATCCCTGGACCCTGGCCCGGCGAGACGACGGAGTGGCGGTCCTGACCATGCCCAGCTGGTCCCTCTATCGCTCGAGCTTCGACTGGCGCGCGTGGCTCGGAACCGCGATGGACGACCTGACAGGGGACGGCGCGCGCGGCCTCATCGTCGACCTGCGCGGCAATGAGGGCGGTCTCGATTGCGGCGAGGTGATCCTGTCGCGTCTGATCGGACAGGATCTCGCCCTCGCCGACGACCAGCGCTGGACCCGCTATCGCCGCGCGCCTGAAAACCTGAGACCGCACCTGCAGACGTGGGATCGCAGCTTCCTGGACTGGGGCGACAAGGCGGCCGGGCCGGACGAGCGGGGATACTACCGCCTCAGCCGTTACGAAGACGCCGAAGCCGGCTCGATCCTGCGTCCGGAAGGACGCCGCTTCGCCGGTCAGGTCATCATCCTGTGCGACGCGTCGAACAGCTCCGCCACCTTTCAGTTCGCCAGGACGGTGAAGGACAACGGGCTGGCGACGCTGATGGGACAGACCACCGGCGGCAACCGCCGCGGCATCAACGGCGGCGCCTTCTTCTTCCTGAACCTGCCCGCCACGGGCTTCGTGGTCGACCTGCCGCTGATCGCCAGCTTCCCGGCAAGCCCTCAGCCAGACGCCGGGATCGAGCCGGACATCCGCGTCGAGACGACTGCCGAGGACATCGCCGCCGACCGGGATGCGGAAATGGCCGCCGCAACCACCCGCCTCTCCACCGCCTAGAACTTCCGCCGTCCGGTGATCGTCTCGAAGAACATCCGCCAGTCGCCCATCAGGCTCCACAGCGGGTATTTGAACGTGGCCGGGCGGTTCTTCTCGAAGAAGAAGTGGCCGAACCAGGCGAAGCCGTAGCCGATCAACGGCATGGCGACGAACCACCAGGCGCTGACTGCGAGTCCGAGCAGGAAAGCGATCAAAACCAGCGCCGAACCGATGACGTGAATGCGCCGACAGGTCCGGTTCGAATGTTCGTGGATATAATACGGGTAGAAGTCCGCGAAGCTTTGGAAACGCTGGGCGGGCGCTGACAGGGGTGCGGGCATGAAGGGAGCATGACTCCGCCGCGCTGACCCGGCAAGCGAGCCGTTCACCACATCCGTTCGCGAAGCCTTGGCGTTGATCCTCACGTTCTCCGCAAGCTGGGCATGGCCCTTAGGCCGTCCCGGCCTCCAGCACCGGCCCGCGGGACAGGGAATGGGCGAACAGAAGCCGCAACGAGCCCGGGATTTCCGGCGCAAATGTTCGGGCCAGCCTCTCCCGAACGGCGTCGGAAACCGAGCCCTCGGGAGCCAGGGGGGTCATCTCGGCGACCGCCGCTTCGAAGCGGCTCTCGTCTGTCGCCGGATCGCCGCTGAGATCACCGATCCGCTCCATGACGCAGGCGGACGCTGATGGTGATCCACCGGCGTCGCGCAACGTGCCGAGCGACAATCCCTCGATTACTTCGGCCCGTTGACGCGCGACGCCGCTGAAGATGCCGAATATGACCGTGCCGTGCTCGGCGTCCGCGCCGAATGCGAACAGCTGATTTTGCAGCAGGAGGGCTGCGCCCTCATAGCGAACCCCTTCGATGCCGCTCCGGAACCGGATCGTTCCGCCTGGTCCGCTCGAGATTTGCGTGATGTCGCACAGGAACCTGCCGGGCAGGTCGCTGGATGCGCGCGTGACCCGCCAGAGCCCCTCATAGGCCCAGCCCCGCTGGCGCGCACTGCGCTGCGACTCATCCATGACCGACGCCGGAACCCAGTTCGGGCCGCCTGCATCCGCGACAGTCGTCGTCACTCCGAGCACCTCCCGGAACTCGGGGAGGGACCGATCCCAGTCCAGCATGGTGAACCCACTCACCCTGCCGCCTACGAAACGCGTCAGGCCAGCGAGATTGTGCTCGGAAGGGGTGACGGTTCCGGCAGCCCAGCGGCCGACGAGCGACTTGTCGACCCCAAGAGCGGCCGCCAGGCCGGTGCGGCTGAGCACCAGGGCCTTCAGCACCATCCGGAGCTTTTCAGCAAACGGTTCCCCTCGCATGCCGGACGCTGTCACGGACAAGCTTGGCCTGCAACCGGGTGCAACTTCATGCAACCCCCGGCGCGCGCCGCAGCCGGTCGATGCATCTGACCGAACGCGGTCAGGGGCGTCAGAAGGGCCCAGCTTCCCTCAACCCCTGGAACATCCGCCATGAGCAGACTGCATACATTGATAGGCGCCGCGCTGATTGCCCTGACGGCCAGCGCCGCCGCCGCTTCGGACGCAGAGATGTCGTTCGCAATCCACGACGTCAGCGTGACCTCGAACCTCCCCGCCCTGAACATCTCGGTTCGGAATCTGTCCGCCAGCCGCCTGCCGGCTCAGCGGAACCTGCGCGTCACCTCCGCCAAACCGGTGGTGAGCGTGGCCGGACAGGTGTGGTGCAAGTCCTTCAACGCCGCGCACACCCGCGCCGCCTCCGCGAGGGTCCTGTTCGGCAACGCCCACATCGCATCGACGCCGGACGGCGCGGATGTCTATCCGATCGGGACCTGGTCTCCGTCCCCGATGGTCAATCTCGGAGCCGATGAGACGTTGCGGAACTACAGCATCAATGCAGCGGTCGACTTTCCCGATCACTGGGCCGGCGGCGTTTCCTTGGGCTTCAATCCCGTCAAGGTTGTCGAGGAGCGGATGCAGCAGTTCGTCGAGAACGGCGCCGGCTCTCAGGCGGACTTCCTGCGCGTGGACGACGTGTTCGAGACCACGATCACTTTGAACGCGGTGGGCTGGTGCGAATACGAGAGCCAGAACATCGAGGGCCGCTACGCCGGGGTTCGACGCATCGAGGTTCCCGTGCATATCTTCTATCATGGCGATCCGGACATCGAGGATACGACCGCCGTTGTGGGATCCGCCGGCGTCATCCAGGGCCCCCCGCCTGCCCCCGGACCATCGTATACGCGCGGACCGGGGCGCCGCGGTTCGCCCCCTGCCCGCCGGCAGGAGCCCGCGGGTACGGCCGGGGCCGACGCACGCCAGCCTTCCGAAGACGAGACAGCGGCGCTGCTGGTCCCCGCGATCCAACGCCTCCGCGAGCCGGTGTCTCGAGGGAGCGCCGCGGGCGGCGTGTTTGTCGCGGCGGGCGATGTCAATGGCGACGGCGCCGCTGAGCGCCAGGCTCCGCGGCGTGACACAAGGGCTCGTCGCCCGGAAGCTTCCGCCACGTCCGACGATCAGGAAGCGGGCCTCGGAGAAGTGGTGCTGCGCGAGGGCGCCCGTGCCGTCGCGGGCTGGTTGCTGAGCTCCCGCCGCGCCCCGGAGCGTTCGTCCGGACGCGCCGGGAACATCGGAGCGACGAGAAGCCGGACCACCGGACGCTGAGGACTGGACGCCGCCGGCCGGTGATCCAGACTGGCGGCGTCCTAGCTGACGCTCGCCTTTTCTGGCAGGGCGAAGAACCCCGCAAAGCGGCGGACCGCGTCCACATCGCCATTGATCATCAGGGCCCCGCCGCCGACCATGTCAGCAGGATCGATGTCGCCATAGACGAAACCCGCGATCGGCTCGGGACTTCCGGTGATTACCGCGTCGGGCTGATCCGCCTCACCGCGGCCGTTCGTCAGGGTCTTCTCCCGCACCACACAGGTGAAAACCTCGTCGCCAAGTCGGAACTCCAGCGTCAGATCGGCGTCCCCCGCCTTGGCTGCATCGAACATGGTTCGGAACGACATCATCAGCGACACCGGACTGAGCGGCAGGGTTGGATCGTGATCCGGCGACCGGGCGGCCCAGAAGCCCATCGTCTTGATGATGCCCTCAGCGTCCAGCCCCCACTCGGTCAGCTCATAGACCTGCACCGAGGCGGGCGGCGGCAGCTTGCGGCGCTTCAGCACACCGTAAGCCTCCAGGCCCTCCAGCCGCTGCGTCAACACGTTGGCGCTGAGCCCGGGCAGGCTGGCGCGCAGGTCGCCGAACCGCTTCGGCCCGAGCATCAGCTCGCGGATGATCAAAAGGGCCCAGCGTTCGCCGAGGATTTCAAGCGCATGGGCGGTTCCGCAGGCGTCTTCATATCGCCTTCTGGACTGCTCGGTTATTTTTTCTAACTTCATGGTTGACTTACATAAGCAGCTTCGGCACAAATCGCAACGTCAGCGGTCGGATCGAAACCGCGTCAAACCCCCGCACCGGCGACGGCGCCGCAGCGGGAACGAGAGGGAGACGACCCGTGGACCGCATGATCTTCATTAACCTGCCTGTCGCGGACCTGCCGGCCGCCCTCGCTTTCTACGAGGCCGTCGGCGCCGTGCAGAACAGGCAGTTCAGTGACGACACGGCCGCCATGGTGTCGTTCTCGCCGGCTATCAACGTGATGCTGCTGACCCACGCCCGCTTCTCCGGCTTCACCCCGCGCCTGATCGCCCCGAGGGGGTCGAGCGAGGTGTTGCTATGCCTCTCGAACGAGAGCCGCGACGCCATCGACGCCCTGATCGACACCGCGGTACGGGCCGGTGGTGAGCCCGATCCCTGCGAGAAGCAGGATCACGGCTTCATGTATGGGCGCAGCTTCACCGACCTCGACGGTCACGTCTGGGAATCGGTCTGGATGGACCCCGCGGTCATCGCCGGCGATGGCTGCCCTGCGGCCGAGACCCCGCTGCGCGAGCCCGAATACGCCTGACCCCTCCCCGAAGACCCCGGGTCGCGCGCGCGTGATCCGGGGTCACCCCCCCTGGACCCCGCCATGATCGCCGCATCACTGTCCGTGCCTGCCCCTCGCATGCGGAGTGCGACCCTGAGCTGGTCAGGCCGCGTCCTGAGCGGCGTGGCGGGCGGCTTTCTGGCGCTCGACGCGATCAGTCGGCTCATCGCACTCAGAGGACTCGTCGCGCCCTCTGAAGGGGCTCCGACCCTTGAGCCGTCGCTGCAGATCCCGCTCGGCGCGGCGCTTTTGCTCGGTTCCGCCCTCTACGTCCTGAGGCCTGCGCGTCTCTTTGGCGCGGGCCTGCTCGTGCTCGCCCTCGCCGCCCTCATCGGCGTCGAGGCGGCCGCGGATGCGCGCTCGGCGACACACCTGCTGTTCTGGGCCTATGTCTGCGCGCTCGTCGTCGCCGGGCTCGTGCTCAGGCGCACGTCTGTTTCCTTGAAGGAGCCGGCATGACCGACAAGATCACCCCCTGCATCTGGTACGACCTCGGTCAGGCCCGCGAGGCGGCCGAATTGTACGTGTCACTGGGCCTGCCCGACAGCCGCATCGACCGCGTGCACGCCAGCCCGGCGGACAATCCCTCCACCCGGGAAGGCGAGGAACTTGTGGTCGAGTTCACCCTCGCCGGCCGATCCTTCATGGGCCTCAACGGCGGGCCGATCTTCCCGCAGACCGAGGCGATCTCGTTCCAGATCTACACCGACGATCAGGCGGAGACCGACCGGTTGTGGGACGCCATCGTGTCCAACGGCGGCCAGGAGAGCCAGTGCGGCTGGTGCAAGGACCGCTGGGGCGTCAGCTGGCAGATCACGCCGAAGCGTCTGATGGCCTTCTACAACGACCCCGACCCCGCGCGCGCCAGGGCCGCCTTCGAGGCGATGATGACGATGAAGAAGATCGACATCGCCCGGCTTGAAGCCGCCGCTGACGCCGTATCCTGACCCGCCCCAGGGCCATCCACCTCAAGGAGAGACAAAAATGAGCTACATCACGGGCTTCCTCACCCCGGTTAAGGCCGAGGACAAGCAGCGCTACATCGAGTCCGCCCGCAAGGGCTGGGAGATTTTCAGGAACTATGGCTGCCTCGAACATGTCGAGGCATGGGGCGAAGGCATTGAGGAGGGCACGGTGACCAGCTTTCCCCGCGCGGTGAAGCAGGAGCCCGGAGAGGTTGTGGTCTTCGCCTGGCTGCGCTGGCCCGACAAGGCGACCGCCGACGCGGCATGGGAGAAGATGATGCAGGATCCCGATATGGCCAACATGGACATGCCCTTCGACGGCAAGCGCATGATGTGGGGCGGCTTCGACAC
>DASRWP010000366.1:0-2570 GCA_035654535.1 Brevundimonas sp. | reverse complement strand
GCAACGTCGGCCATCTGATGACGACGCCTGCGGTGCTGTTGCCCGACGGCTCGGAGGCGCCGGAGGGCGTGCTGGACGCCGTCGTCACGTCGCTGATCGGACTGCACGACCTGAAGGGTCTTGGTCGTCATCGCAACAGCCGCGCCGGCTCCATCTACATCGTCAAGCCGAAGATGCACGGGCCTGAGGAGTGCGCCTTCACGGACACCCTGTTCGATGCGGTCGAAGACCTGCTGGGTCTCGCGCGGCACACGATCAAGGTCGGGGTGATGGACGAGGAGCGCCGTACGTCGGCCAACCTGGCGGCCTGCATCCATGCAGTGAAGGACCGGATCGTCTTCATCAACACCGGCTTCCTCGACCGCACCGGGGACGAAATCCACACGGCGATGCAGGCGGGCCCGGTGGTGCGCAAGGCGGAGATCAAGTCGTCGGCATGGATCGCGGCCTACGAGGCGCGCAACGTCGCCATCGGCCTGCAATGCGGCCTCTCCGGCAGGGCGCAGATCGGCAAGGGCATGTGGGCGGCGCCCGACCGCATGGCCGAAATGATGGAGCAGAAGGCGGCGCATCCGAAGACGGGGGCGAACACGGCCTGGGTGCCGAGCCCCACCGCCGCGACGCTACACGTGCTGCATTATCACCAGACCGACGTGTTCTCAGGCCGCAACGAGATCGCGGCGCGACCCATCCCGCCGCTCGCCGACCTGCTGACGCCGCCGCTGGCGCAGGGCCGCAACTGGTCGGAGGCGGAGATTGCCGAGGAGTTGGACAACAACGCACAGGGCCTGCTCGGCTACGTCGTCCGCTGGGTGGATCAGGGGGTCGGCTGCTCCAAGGTGCCCGACATCCACGACGTCGGCCTGATGGAAGACAGGGCGACGCTGCGGATATCGTCGCAACACATGGCCAACTGGCTGCTGCACGGCGTGTGCACGCCCCCGCAGATCGACGCCGCGTTGCTCCGCATGGCCGCCAAGGTCGACGCACAGAACGCCGCCGACCCGGTGTACCGGCCGATGGCCCCAGATCCGGAAAAGAGCCTCGCCTTCCAGGCCGCCAGAGCTCTGGTGTTCGAGGGAACGGCCCAACCCAATGGCTACACCGAGCCGCTGCTGCACAGGTTCAGGCTACGGGCGAAGGGCGGCGACTGACCGCCGGAAGGCCAACCTTTCCGAACCGTAACTTGCGGAGGACGAGGGCTGATGACAAGGTTCCTTGACTAAAAAGGGGGACCTCATGCTGACCATCGAAAACCTGACCCACGTGTACGGCAACGGCACGCGGGCGCTAGACGACGTCAGCCTGTCCATACCCAAGGGGATGTTTGGCCTGCTCGGGCCGAACGGCGCGGGCAAGTCGACGCTGATGCGCTCGATCGCCACGCTGCAGACGCCGACCTCGGGCTCGATCCGGTTCGGCGACATCGATGTGATCCGCAATCCGGAGCAGTTGCGCCGCGTGTTGGGCTACCTGCCGCAGGACTTCGGCGTCTATCCGCGTGTTTCGGCCTACGACATGCTTGACCATATGGCGGTGCTGAAGGGCGTCTCGGGCCGCAAGGAGCGCAAGACCACGGTCGAGGCCCTGCTGAACCAGGTCAACCTGTGGCCGGTGCGCGGCAAGGCGCTGGCCGGCTTTTCCGGCGGCATGCGCCAGCGCTTCGGCATCGCCCAGGCCCTGATCGGCAATCCTGAACTGATCATCGTCGACGAGCCCACCGCGGGCCTCGACCCCGAGGAGCGCAACCGCTTCCTCAACCTGTTGGCCGAGGTCGGCGAGAACGTGGTGGTGATCCTGTCGACCCATATCGTTGAGGACGTGACCGACCTTTGCCCCCGCATGGCGGTGCTGGCGGGCGGCAAGATCCAGCTCGAGGGCGCGCCGATGGATCTGATGCACAATCTCGAGGGCCGGGTCTGGCGCAGGACCATCGACAAGGCCGATCTGCCCGCCGTGCAGAAGCAGCACAACATCATCTCCACCCGCCTTTTCGCCGGCCGAACGGTCATCCACGTGCTGTCCGAGACCAACCCCGGGGCTGGCTTCGAGCGCGCGCCCGGCGGGCTGGAAGACGTCTATCTGGCGACCGTCAACGCCTCGCGCCGCGCGGCCTGAGGACGGGATCATGTTCGCCAGCATCGCCAGTTTTGAATTCCGCTACCAGCTGCGCCAGCCGGCGTTCTGGGTCATCGCCATCATCTTCGGCCTGCTCGCCTTCGGCGCCGTGGCCAGTGACAACGTCTCGCTCGGTTCGGGCGGAAACGTGCACAAGAACGCGCCGTTTGCCCTCGCCGGCGCGCACATCGTCTTCAACGTCTTCTTCATGCTGGCGACCACGGCGATCGTGGCCAACGTCGTTGCGCGCGATACGCAGACCGGCTTCGGCCCGATGATCCTGTCCACGCGGATCACCAAGGGCGCCTATCTGTACGGGCGCTTCCTCGGGGCGTTCGGCGCGGTCGCGCTCTGCTATCTGAGCATCGCCCTCGGCACCCTGATCGGCACTTTCATGCCATGGGTCGATCCGGAGACGCTGGGCCCGTTGCGGCTGGGCGACTACGCATACT
>DASRWP010000365.1:0-3956 GCA_035654535.1 Brevundimonas sp. | reverse complement strand
GGAAGGCCGAGCGGTTCCCGGCGGAGGTTCTCGGTCTTCGAGGACTGATGTGCCGGGATGCGGACGGGCGAGCTGGGCGGGTGCGGCCCGGGTGCAACTCGATCGGCTTCTTCACCCCATAGGGATCAGGCCGAGGCCATCTCCGCCCGCGCGGCCTTGCGCGCCTCGATCCGGCTCCAGATGCGGTCGTGGACGGTGAAGAACACGGTCTGGACGAGGGGCTCGATGATCCCGATCGCGAGCGACAGCTTCCAGTTCTGGGTCAGGGCGAAGGCCACAGCGACCGCGACCACGAAATGCATCACACCGTAGGTTACGGACTTGGCGGCGATCTGTCTGAACGAACGGGGCAGGGCGTGGCTGTGGCCGTGATGCCCGTGGGCGCGGGTCTGTTCTTCGGGCGCCATAATCTGCAGGCGGGCGGTGAAGGCCTCGGAGGCTTCCTCCAGGTTCGACAGCATCCGGCGGTGCTCGATCCGGTGCCAGACCCGGTCGTGGATGGAATAGGCGATCGTCTGGAAGAAGGGCTCGACGATGCCGACGGCGAGCGCCAGCCGCCAATCGCGCGTAATGGCGAAGGCCACCAGGATGGCGACCACCAGGTGCATCACGCCATAGCTCGCGATCTTCAGCGCGAGGCGGCGGGCGGTGCTGATGAGTGTTCGGACCATGCGTCGTTCAATTGTGCGACCGGCGCCGCATCCGGCAAGGCAAATCTTCTTATCCGCACGATAAGCCCGGCCACCCCTTGCGGTTCCACCGTCCCGACCGCTATACGCGGCCCGCAAAACGGAGGCTCCTCATGGAGATTCGCGAAGGGCTTACCTTCGACGATGTTTTGCTCGAACCCGGCCCGTCCGAGATCATGCCCGCGGACGCGGACGTCTCGACGAAGCTGACCCGCGACATCAAGCTGAACATCCCGCTGACCTCGTCCGCCATGGACACGGTCACCGAAAGCCGGCTGGCCATCGCCATGGCGCAGGCTGGGGGACTGGGCGTCCTCCACCGCAACATGTCGGTCGAGGAACAGGCCGATCAGGTCCGGGAGGTGAAACGCTACGAAAGCGGCATGGTCATCAATCCGGTGACCATCACGCCGCAGACGACGCTCGGCGAAATCCGCGCCATCGTCGCCAAGAAGAAGATCAGCGGCTTTCCGGTGGTGGACCCCCTCAGCGGCAAGCTGGTCGGCATCCTGACCAACCGGGACATGCGGTTCGACACCGATCCGAACCGCAAGGCCGCCGAACTGATGACCACCGGCGACCTGATCACCGTGCGTGAAGGGGCAGGCAGGGACGAGGCGAGGGCGCTGCTGCGCGACCGCAAGATCGAGCGCGTGATCGTGGTCGATGAAGACTACCGGGCCACTGGCCTGATCACGATGAAGGACAACGAGAAGGCTCAGGCCCACCCCCACGCCGCCAAGGACGAACAAGGCCGGCTGCTGGTCGGCGCCGCCTCCAGCGTTGGCGACGCAGGCTACGAGCGGGCCATGGCTCTGGCCGAGGCGGGCGTGGACGTGGTGGTGATCGACACCGCCCACGGCCACTCGATCCAGGTCTCGCGCCTGGTCGAGCGGATCAAGCGCGAGTCCAACCGCATCCAGATCATCGCCGGCAATGTCGCCACCTACGAAGCCGCCCGCGCCCTGATCGACGCGGGAGCCGACGCGGTGAAGGTCGGCATCGGTCCCGGCAGCATCTGCACCACCCGCATCGTCGCTGGCGTCGGCGTGCCTCAGCTGACCGCCGTCATGGAGGCCGTGCGGGCCGCGAAGGACTCGGGCGCTCCGGTCATCGCGGACGGCGGGATCAAATACTCGGGCGACCTCGCCAAGGCCATCGCAGCGGGGGCGTCGGTCGCCATGATGGGCTCGATGTTCGCGGGCACGGACGAAAGCCCCGGCGAGGTGTTTCTGTACCAGGGGCGATCGTACAAGTCTTACCGCGGCATGGGCTCCGTCGGGGCCATGGGCGCCGGCTCGGCCGACCGCTATTTCCAGAAGGAAGTCGAGGACAGCCGCAAGCTCGTGACCGAAGGCATCGAGGGCCAGACACCGTACAAGGGACCGATAGCGCCGGTGCTCCACCAGATGGTCGGCGGTCTGCGGGCGGCCATGGGCTATGTCGGGGCGGCCACCATCGCCGACCTGCAGGAGCGGGCGCGTTTCGTGCGCATCACGGGGGCCGGTCTGCGCGAGAGCCACGTCCATGACGTGATGATCACGCGGGAAGCGCCGAACTATCGTCAGGGATGAGCGGGGAGGCTCAAGCCATGGATATGACGCCCGAATTCATCATGCTGGCCTTCACCTTGATCCTGGCGCTGGTCCAGATCATGGCGGCGGGCGCGGCGCGGACGTCGGAGCTGGGCGCCAAATGGAACGCCGGTCCGCGCGACGGCGAGGCGCCGCCTCCCGGGCCCATGGCAGGCCGTTTGATGCGCGCGCAAGCGAACCTGTTCGAAACCCTGCCCTTGTTTGCGGCCGCCGTGATCATGGCGCATGTCGCGGGCAAGGACGGCCAGCTGACCTTCATCGGCACCCACCTCTACTTCTTCGGGCGGCTGATCTATGTGCCGCTGTACGCCTTCGGCGTCCCCTACATCCGCTCGCTGGTCTGGATGGTCGCCGCCGTCGGGCTGGTGATGGTGCTGGCGGCCCTGTTCATCTGATCGGAACCCCGTGACTCCTGCCGCCCGCCTTGCCGCCGCCGCCTCCGTTCTCGACAGCATCGCCCAAGGCCGCGCGCCGGCCGAGACTGTGATCAAGGCCTGGGGCGCCGCCAACCGCTATGCGGGCTCCAAGGATCGCCGGGCGGTCGCCGAACGGGTCTATCAGGTCTTGCGCGCGCGGGGCCGGCTGGTGGACGCCATGGGCGGGCGCGAGGACGGCCGGGCGCTGGTCATCGGCGCCCTCGCCGTTCTGGACGGACTGCCGCTGGAGGAGATCGAGGCGCTGCACGCGGGCGAAGGCTACGGCCCGCGGCCGCTGTCGAAACAGGAACGGGCCCGGATCGCCATGGTCGGCGACGTCTCCGAGGACGCCGCTTCACCGCCCGGAGGGCTGCCGGCCTTCGTCATCGACGACCTTCAGACCGTCTTCGGCGGGCGCGCCCAATCCGAGGCCGAGGCCCTGATGCAGCGCGCGCCGGTCGATCTCAGGGTCAACGGAGCCCGGGCGACCGTCGCAGGAGCCGCCGCCGAGCTGCGAGCCGGAGGCCTGTCGCCGGAGCCGACACCCCTGTCCGCATGGGGCCTGCGCTTTGCCGCCCAGCCCGCGCCGAACGTGCAGGGTCTGGCCGCCTTCGAGGCCGGACGGGTCGAAATTCAGGACGAGGGGTCGCAGCTCGTCACCTGGCTGGCCGGCGCCGGGATGACCTTCACACCCGAGACGGTCGTCGTGGACTATTGCGCCGGCGGGGGCGGCAAGACGCTGGCGCTCGCTGCTTTGGCCCTGCCGGACGCGCCGCCGACGGAGACGCCTGCGCCGCGCGGCGGCTGGTCGCCGGTCGGGGCCGACGAGATCGCTGCAAGCAGGGCTGCCACGCCCGCGGCGCCGATGCGCCTGATCGCCTGCGACGTGGTGCAGAAGCGGCTGGATAACATCCGACCCCGGCTGGAGCGGTCCGGCGTCGCGGCCGACCTGCGCCTGATCGGCCAGAACGGCGGCGGGGTCGAGGAATTTAACGGTAGGGCCGATCTGGTTTTCGTCGACGCCCCCTGCAGTGGTTCAGGCGCATGGCGCCGCCACCCCGAAGGCGCCTGGCGATTGAAGGCCGACGAGGTCGAGCGGCTGCACGCGCTTCAGCTCCGCATCCTCGCGCAGGCGGCGCAGCTGGTGAAGCCCGGCGGGCGGCTGGCCTATGTCACCTGCTCGATCCTGAGCCGGGAGAACGAGGCTGTGGCCGACGCGTTCGAGGCCGGCCGGGTCGACTTCCGGCCGGTTCCGG
>DASRWP010000364.1:0-6581 GCA_035654535.1 Brevundimonas sp. | reverse complement strand
GACCGTGCGGTCGAATGGTCATATCTTCTCCCTCGGACCACTTGCGGCGGGGGTCGAATGAGCCTGACGACCCTGCGCGAGCGCCTGATCGGCCGGCTTGAGCCTGTCGATCGCTGGAGCGCCGAACAGGCGGCGTCGGGCTCCGACTTCGATCTGAATCCGGATGTGGATCGACCCGACCGCACCCTGAGCGCGGCCGCAGTATTGATTCCGGTCATCGCACGGCCCGGCGGGGCGACGGTTCTCCTGACCCGCCGCGCCGATAGCCTGGCCAGTCACACGGGGCAGATCGCCTTCCCGGGCGGGCGTCTCGACGCTGGAGAGACCGCCGTCGGCGCTGCCCTGCGCGAGGCCACGGAGGAGATCGCGCTGGATCGCGGCGCAGTCGAGGTGCTGGGGCTGGGCGACGCCTACGAAACCGGAACCGGCTATCTGGTGACGCCCGTGATCGGGTGGCTGGCGGAGCCGCCGGTGACGAAGCGGGCCGAAGCCGAAGTGGCCGAAGTGTTTGAAACGCCGTGGGACTTCCTGATGGATCCGGCCAATCATCGCCGCGACTTCTATGATCGTGAAGGCCAGCGTCGGTGGTTCTGGGCCATGCCTTGGGAGGACCGCTACATCTGGGGCGTGACAGCCGGCATCCTGCGAGGGGTGCGGCGTCGGCTCTACGGCGAGGACAGCGCGTCGGTGGCGGCGCTGGCGGAGGACGCGGCGTGAGCGCGCGACTGACGGGCCAGACATGGTTGACGGCGGAGGCGACGCGGGCGGTCATGGACGCGCTCGAGGCGGAGGGCGGGCCGGACTGCGCCCGCTTCGTCGGCGGCTGCGTCCGCAATGCCCTGATCGGGGCGCCGGTGGACGACATCGACATCGCGACGACGCTGACGCCAGAGCGGACGGAGCGCGCGATCCGGGCGGGGGGACTGAAGGCCGTGCCGACGGGTATCGCCCACGGCACCGTCACCGCCGTGGCGGAGCACCGGCCGTTCGAGATCACCAGCCTGCGGCGGGACGTCTCGACCGACGGCCGCAAGGCCACGGTCGTCTTCACGGATGACTGGGCCGAGGACGCAGGCCGGCGCGATTTCAGGCTGAACGCGCTTTATGCGGACGGGAAAGGCGTTCTGTTCGATCCAACGGGCCATGGCGTGGCCGACGCCGAAGCAGGACGCATCGTTTTCGTGGGCGATCCCGACACCCGCATCCGCGAGGATTTTCTTCGCATCCTGCGCTTCTTTCGCTTCTTCGCCTGGTATGGGCGGGGGGCGCCCGACGAGGCAGCGCTGGCGGCGTGCCGGGCGTTGGCTCCGGCGATCGACCGGCTCTCAGCCGAGAGGGTTTCGAAGGAACTGATCAAGCTGATGTCGGCGCCGGACCCGGTGGCCGCGGTGCTCGCGATGAATGGAGCTGGCGTGCTCGCGGCGGTCCTGCCCGAGGCGCGGCTGACGCCGGCTTTCGTGGCTGCAGTGAAGATCAGCGAGGATCCGGTTGTCAGGCTGTCGGCGCTGCTGCCGGTCGATGCGACCCTCGCGCGGCAGGCGGCGAGCCGGCTGCGCTTCCCCAACAGATGGCGGGACAGGCTGACGGCGGCCGCCGAGACCGCGCCGGCGGTGCGGTTGGACATGAGCCCGGCGGAGGCGCGCGCCGTCCTCTATCGCCACGGGCGTCAGGCCTGCGAGGATGCCGTGCGGCGGGTTTGGAGCGCCGCGGAGGGCAGGTCGGCGGAGGCGGAGTCTCTGTTGCGGCTGGCGGCCGACTGGACCGCGCCGCGCCTGCCGGTCGGGGGCCGGGAGGTGGCCCGGCTGGGGTTGGAGCCCGGGCCGGAGACCGGTCGGGTGCTGAAGGCCTTCGAAGACGGCTGGATCGCCGACGACTTTCCGACGGAAGGTCATCAGGCGCGGTTGGAGTCCCTGATCAACGGGCTGCGCGGGTGAACCGCACGACCACCGGTCGGTGATCCGATCCATTGGCGCGGCCCAACTTCCGCTCGATGACTGCAAGATCGGGAGACACGTACACCTGGTCGATGGTGAGTGAGAGCGGGGCCGGGGCGAAGCTTGGCCAAGTGCCGGGGAAGCCGGGCGCGGCGGTCAGCCCCATATCGTCCCGCGCCTGCCGCCCAATCCGGGCCGAGGAGACACTGTTGAAGTCGCCGGCCACCAGGACTGGCCCTCCGAGAGACTTGACCAGCCGGGTCAACGCCATGGTCTGACTGATCTGGCCCCACGATTCCTCAAACGGCCAGGGCCGGGTCAGATGGACGCTGACCAGATTCAGATCGCCCAGCGGACTCCGGGCGACCGCGGCCACCGCTTCCACCTCAGGGACGCGCGGCAGAGGGCGCAGCGGGTAGCGGGAGGCGATCACCGAGCGCACCCCGCCCTTCGGCCGGTCCACCCGCGGGCTGGCGATCCTGTAGCGATAGCCCTCGATCAGTTCGTCGAGGCGCGGCGCGGTCGCGTCACCCAGCTCGATCAGCATGACGACATCGGCGTCGGCTTGCCTTATCGACGCCGCTATCGCTTCGACGTCGGCGTTGCCGACATAGAGGTTGGCCGAATACACCGAAACTGTCGGCGCGCCGGACGCGGGGGGCGACCCGGGGGGAACCCATTGCGGCCAGACCGAAGCGATCAGAAGCGCGGCGGCGACGGCGGCGGCCGCCGTCAGCCGCCAGAGGCGCAGAAGAGCGAGCCCCGCCGCCGTCATCGCCGTCCCCATCAGGGCGGGCGCCGTGAACTGGGCCAGCAGGTCGGCGTACTGGTTGCGCATCCCGGTGAGCGCGATCAGCGCCAGCGCCGCGGCCGCGATAACGACCGCGAGTCCGGTTACCCGTGCAACCATCCCCAAGGGCCGGGCGCGCCAGTCGGCCTGACGCCGATGAACGGGGCTCGTCATGGCGCGTTACGGTCTCGCTTCAGGAGGGCAGGAATGGCCAGACGGACCGTCGCCGATATCGAGAAGATCTGGTCCAATGTCGAGGGCATCAAGAAACTGTCGGACCGCGCGGTCGGGATCGGTCCATTCGGCATCGGGCTCGACGGGCTCCTGACGTGGATTCCGGTGGTCGGAACGGTCTACAGCGTCGGCGCGGCGGGCTGGCTGCTTTTGCAGGCGAGCAAGGCGAAGGCTTCGCCGGGAACGCTGGCGCGGATGATCGGGTATCTGGGGCTGGACAGCGCCACGACGGCCGTCGGAGAGGTGATCCCGTTCGCGCCGGATGTGGTCGACTTCTTCTTCCCCGGACACCTGCTGGCGGCGAAGGCCCTGCAGAAGGACATCGAGAGCACGCATTGGGTCGAGGCCAGCGAGCGTGAGGCCCGGGAGACGGGCGAACACGACAGGCATCTCGCCGAGATGAAACGCGACCCGAAACTTCGCCGGATCGTCTATCTGCATGACTGACGGCTTGACGATATATCACCGGAACGGCAAGTCCGGTTGATGCTAGGCTGGATGTACGCATGAGCTCGATTTTGACGCGTGATGAACTCGCGCTGGCGCTTGGCCGGGCGGGCCAGGGCGACCGGAGCGCTTTCCGGACTGTCTACGACGCCACATCCGCGAAGCTATTGGGCGTGACCCTGCGTATCTTGGCAGACCGCCAGCTCGCCGAGGACGTTTTGCAGGACACCTATCTAACCGTATGGAGGAAGGCGGGGAGCTTCGACCCGTCGCGCGCGAGCCCGATCACCTGGCTGGTGACGATCGCGCGCAACCGTGCGATCGACCGGTTGAGATCCGGAGCCGCCACCCGGCGTTCGACCTCCATCGATGAAGCCTTCGAGATCGCCGACGACGGCCCGTCCCCCGCCCAGTCGCTGGAATCTGGCGACGACGTGCGCCGGTTGAACGACTGCCTCGGCCAGCTGGACGACAGGACGGGCGGAGCGATCCGCACCGCCTTCATCGAAGGCGTGACCTATGACACTCTGGCGACGCGGGAGGACGTGCCGCTCGGGACGATGAAGAGCTGGATTCGTCGTGGACTGATGCGGTTGAGGGCCTGTCTGGACTCATGAGCGATCCCACGGACACCACTGGAATGGACGAAGATCAGGCGCTGGCCGGAGAGTTGGCGCTGCGGGTCCTGTCGCCTGCTGAGGAGTCCGCCGCCCGTGCGCGGGAGGCGTCTGATCCGCATTTCGCCGCTGAGGTCGAGGTCTGGAACGACCGGCTCGCGGGCATCGCCGATCAGGTGCCGGCGGTCGAGCCGTCGCCATTTGTCTGGCCCCGCGTGGAGGCTGCGTTGCCACCGGTCGCAGCCAACGACAACCGTCGTCTCGCCTTCTGGCGCACCTGGGCGGTTGGGTCGACGGGGCTGTTGGCCGCCAGCCTGGCCGCCGTTGTCGTGCTTCTGGCGCAACCTTCGCCCATCGCACCTGTGCCGGCCCCCGCCACGCCGGTCCCCGTAACCCGTGTTGCGACCCTGACGCTGGAGAACGGGGCCGCCGCCATGACGCTTGCCTACGACCCGGCGACGGGCGAGCTCTATCTTGCGCCCACCGAAGCCATGGCCGGCGACACGCGCGTACCGCATCTGTGGCTGGTGATGCCCGAGGGCGGCGTGCAACTGGTCGGGGCGATCGACGGATCCGCCACCTCCCGTCACAATCTCGGGACGGCCCTGTCCGGAACGGCCGGGCAGGCCAGCGCGGTCGCGGTGTCGATGGAGGCTCCGGGCCACACGCCGGGCTCCAACCGGCCGGACGGTCCCGTTGTGGCGCAGGGCGAGCTGCAGCGGCTCTGACCGCATCCTTGAAGGCTGACCGCTCGTAGCTGGGCTGACGGGCGAGCACCGCCGCGCGCAAGCACGGCGATGGTCCTGACAGCCAGCGCGCTCGTCGGCGGGGAGGTCGCCCAGCCCTTCCATCACGGCTTCCCCGCCACTCTTTCGCGCCGAGCGCGCCGAACCCCTCTTCAACCGCGCTTGATTCATCGCGGAATTCCCGGACGGCAGCGTCATCGACGCGCCGCATCGCGCGCCGCCGCCAAACTGATCTTCGACCTGTTCGGAGATTTTCATGAGCGACGACCACAGCGACCGGCTGCAACTGCCCTATCTGGCGGCCGGCCAGATGCAGAAGCATGTCACCCTGAACGAGGCGCTCACCCGCCTCGACGCGCTCATCCAGACCTCGGTCGTGAGCCGCACGGTGGCTACTCAGCCGGGATCGCCCACAGACGGCGAACTCTGGCTCCTCCCGGATGGCGCCAGCGGCCCGGCATGGAGCGGCCGTCCCGCCGGAACGCTCATGCGCGCGGAAGGGGGCGGCTGGACGGCGGTTGATGTGACCGACGGCCTCGTGGTGCTCGTGCGCGACTCGTCGGAGATCGTGATCCGCCATGGGGCAGGCTGGGCCAACCTCGGCTCGCGGCTCGGCGCGCTTCAGAACATCGAACAGCTGGGCCTCGGGGCGACGGCGGACGGGGGCAACCCCTTTCTGGCCAAGCTGAACAATGCGCTCTGGACCGCACGCGACGCCGTGGATGGGGGCACGGGCGACCTTCGGCTGACCTTGAACAAGGAGTCGGAGGGCGATGTTCTGTCGCTGTTGTTCCAGACCGGCTTTGTCGGTCGCGCAGAACTGGGTTTGATCGGCGATGACGACCTGACGCTGAAGGTCAGCGCCGACGGTTCCGTCTGGCGGGATGTCGCCGTTGCGGACGGGGCCACGGGTCGAGCGATGTTCGCACAAGGCGCGGCCCGCCTGTCGGTCACCCGGTTCACCGCTGACGGAAGCTACGCGATTCCGGCCTGGGCAAGATCGATTCAGGCGATCGCCGTCGGCGGCGGCGGGTCCGGCGGCGGTGGAGCTTTCGCCGCCTCGGGCGCCCGGCCGGGTGGCGGCGGCGGCGGCGCAGGCGGCGTCAGCCTCGGGTCGTGGCCGGCCGAACTGCTTACCGGACCTCTGGGCGTCACCATCGGCGCCGGCGGCGCGAGCGGACTGGCCTCCGACGGATCGGACAACGCGATCTCCATGGGAGGGGTCGTCCTGCTCAAGGGCTCAGGGGGCAAGGGCGGATTTCGCGGCGCCTTCGGCGGAACGGCGGGAGCGGGCGGGGCCGGGGCGCCGCCGTCGAATAGCGGCGGCGCGTCGACCGTGTCCGCGCCCGGAGCGCCCGGCGGCAGCACGACCAGACCGGACGCAGGCGGAGGCGGCGGAGCGGGGGGCGGCCTCGATGGCGCGGGAACAGCGCGCGCCGGTGGCGCGGGCGGCGACGGAGCGCTGCTGGCCCTGAGGGCGGCCGGGGGCGCCGCCGCCGCGGGATCGGCGGGATCGAACGGCGCAGCGCCGCCCAACCCTTCGCTGCATTGGGCCGGCGGGGGTGGCGGAGGCGGTGGCGCGGCTGCCAGCGGAGCCGGCCACGCGGGAGGGGCGGGTGGAGCAGCCGCCGGGGGAGGCGGCGGCGGCGCCGGCGTAGCCTCAGGCGGCGCGGGCGGGGCCGGCGGAGCGGGCCTCGTTTGGCTGGCGGCGCTCGGATGACCCGCTGGATCACGGTGGAGCAGGAGCGGGCCGAGGCGCGGCTCCTCGATCCGGAGGTCTGGGACGCGCCGCTGCGCCTGACGGCCTCGAACC
>DASRWP010000363.1:0-1597 GCA_035654535.1 Brevundimonas sp. | reverse complement strand
CCCGCCCCTTGGTCGGTGACGACCATGACCGGCTGACCCGCGGCGGCGGCCATGGCTGTGGTGCCGTCGCGGCCGACATAGAGGATGTGGCAACCCGCCACGGCGGCGGGATCCCGCAGCCGCCGCACGGCCAACGGACGGCCATAGGCGGTATGGCTGCGCGCCGCTGTGTCGAGAGCCTGGCCGAACGGGTCGCGCCCCGCCACGCAGATTACCACCGGCGCCTGCGAGCTAGCGAAGGCGCGCGGCGGCCAAGTCACGAAAGCGGCGAACCGCACCAGGTAGTTGGCCTTCACCGGGTATTCGAGGTTGGACTGGGCGACGGCAGGCGCTGGCCCGGCGAGCATGGCCAAGCCGGCCGCCGCAGCGGCCCCGACATGCGCAAGGCTACGCCGGGCGCGGATCACGCTCAGAAGTCCGCTCTCAGGGCGACCAGCACACTGCGGCCGAAGGCGCGGGCGCGGGCGGCGTCGCCGTTTTCGAGGTGGCGATCCTCGATCAGGTTACGGCCGCTAAGCGATAGCTCCAGCCCGTCCCGGACCCGCCAGCCGAGCCGCACGTCGGCCTCAACATAGCTCTCGACGCCCGACGGATCGAGCGCATCCAAGGCGCGCAGCCGGACGTCGAGATCGATGCTGTCGGTCAACTGCGACTGCGACGTCAACAACAGCTGATACGCCGGGTCGTCGCCAATCGAGGCCAGTCCTGTGATGTCGGACCCGTCGGGGTCGACGCCGAAATCCTTCTCCAGCGTGTTCAACCCGGCGCTCAGTCGCCAGCGGTCGGAGACGTCGTAGCTGCCCCAAGCCTCGATCCCCCCGCTCTCGCCCTCGCCGAAATTGGTCAGGCTGATCGGGAACACCGTCACGGGAGCGAACGACGCGGTACGCAGGTCATCATACACGTTGTAGAAGGCCGAGATCGAGAACGACAGCCGCTCGCGCGGCCGGGCGCGATAGCCGACCTCCCACGCCGTCAGCGTCTCTGACTGGAAATTCCCGCCGATCAAAAACCCCGGCAGGGTCAGGTCGCGCTCGATCCGGTTCGGAGTGCGGCTGGCCCGGCTGACCGCCGCCCACGCCAGGTCCCCCGACCCCAACCGCCACGCCAGCCGAGCGTTCGGCAAAAACTGGTCGCCTGAGAAGCTGTTGTCCTCGAACTTGGCCCCGAGGGTCAGTACCAAGGCGTCGCTCAGAGAGATCTGGTCCTGCACGAAGATGTTGGTCAGCCCCAGCGTTCGCTCCGGCGGGTTCAGGAAGGCGCTGCCCGGCGGTGCGACGAAGCGCGACTGCACCGTGCGATAGCCGGCCCCGACCACGAACTGATGCCGGTTCCAGCCGAAGCTGTGCTGGGCCGTCAGGTCCCAGGTGTCCGAGTCCTCTATCCCGCCCGACTCGGCCCGCTCGAACCGGTCGTAGAAGCCCTGCACCTGCAGCTCGCCGCCGCCCAGAGGACGGGTCCAGCGCGCCAGCACATTGTGTCCCGACACCCGGGTCTCCTCGCCGGAGAACCCCTCGTTGACCGCCACCTCATTGTCGAAGATGTCGCCCTGCATGGTCAGCCGGTTCTCGCCCATGGCCCAGTCGGCGCGCGCCCC
>DASRWP010000362.1:0-2150 GCA_035654535.1 Brevundimonas sp. | reverse complement strand
CGCGCGCGATCAGCGCCAGTCCTCCAACCGCGCCGAAGTCGTGCTGTGGCAGCACCTGCGCGGCTCGAAAATCGACGCCCACAAGTTCCGCCGGCAGCACCCCGTAGGCCGCTACACCGCCGACTTCGCCTGCGACCGCCTCAGGCTGATCCTCGAAATCGACGGCGGCGTTCACAAGCTCGACGAGGTCGTGCTCCGGGATCATCTCAGACAGACCGAACTGGAGGCCCTTGGCTGGACCGTAATCAGGTTTGCAAGCGACGAAGCCTTCGCACACCCCGAGCGTATCATCGCCGCCATCCGACAACACGCGAAAGAACTCGGCGCCTAAACCATATCCTTCTCCCATTGGGAGAAGGTGGCGCGCGAGCGCCGGATGAGGGCCGGCTGCGTCCCTCGGCGAAGCCGTCCCTCCGCCCGTGAAGCGGCTTGCGCCGACTGCACCAGCGAACCCTCACCCTTTCGCGCAACCGATCGCTTCGCTCCCGGAGGCTCAAGCCCTCTCCCAACGGAGAGGGGTCCGCACCCACGCCTTGGACAGGCTCTGCTGGCCGGCCCCCTGATCCTTCTCCCATTGGGAGAAGGTGGCTCGCGAGCGCCGGATGGGGGCCGGCTCCTTCCTTCGGCGCCGCTGCTCCGGTCGTGACGCGGCTTACGCCGACTGCACCAGCGAACCTCACCCTTTCGCGCAACCGATCGCTTTGCTCCCGTGCGCTCAAGCCCTCTCCCAGCGGGAGAGGGATCAGCTCTGGACCGTCTCCGGATACTTCACCGCGCAGCCGTACGGCGCGGCGAACGGGGTGCGCACGGGCCGGCCTGCCTTCACGTCCGCCAGCGCCGCGCGGACGAAGTTGTTGGCCTCCTCAAGATCCTCGGGCTTGTTGGTCGGCCGGTCGTCGATGCCGCCGACGTAGACCAGCTGCCCCTCGGCGTTGATCACGCGCATGTCGGGCGTGGTTTTAGCCCCGTAAAGCTTGCCGATCTCGCCGGTGGGGTCGAGCAGCAGATGGGTCGACGCGCCGTTGGTGCGGGTCTTCCACTGGCGGGCGGCGTCGCCCTCGACGTGACCCTGCGTCCCCGGCGCCGACGAGATGATGCTCAGCCAGACCACGCCGTCGGCGGTCGCCTCGCGCTGCAGCGCCTGCATGGCCCCGGTGTAGTGTTTCTTCACATAGGGGCAGCCCTCGTTGGTCCACTCCAGCACCACGGTCTTGCCGCGGAAGTCGGCCAGCGACCGCTGCGTCCCCTCGGCGTCGATGAGGGTGAAGGCCGGCGCGGCCTGGCCGGCTGCGGGCGCGGCGGGCGCTTCGGGGGCGGCGGCCTGTTGCTGGCAGGCGGCGAGGGTCAGGGCGGCGAAGGCGAGGGCGGTCAGGCGGATCATTTCGAACTCCTTCAGCGGGCGGTTTTCAGGGCCTCGAGCACGACCCCTTCGGTCAGTAGTTGCGGCAGGACGCGCGGCTCGGCGGCTCCCGGAGAGTACAGCAGATACAGCGGAACGCCGGAACGGCCATGGCGCCGCAGCTCGGCGGTGATGGCGTCGTCGCGGCGGGTCCAGTCCCCGACCAGATAGACCGCCTCCGCCTTCTCAAGCGCCGCCGCGACGCGGGGCGAGCCCAGCGAGGTGCGCTCGTTGATCTTGCAGGTCACGCACCAGTCGGCGGTGAAATTGACCAGAACCGGCCGACCTTCGGCCGTGGCAGCCTGAACAGCCGCCTGCGACCAGGGCGCGCTGGCGGGGCCTGAGCCTTGCGAAACCGCCGCTGCGCCGGGAGCCTGCGCAGGCAGGCGGGCGGCGATCACCAGCGCGGCGGCGGCGGCGGTCATCACCGCCAGCCCCGCGACCAGAAAGACCCGGCCTCCACGGCCGACCGCCCGCTCGGCCTGCCCGGTTCCGATCAGCCATGCGCCCAGCGCCAGCAGCACCCCGGCCACGAACAGCAGGCCCAGAGCCTCGGCGCCCGTCTGGCGGCTGAACACCCAAGCCAGCCACAGGGCGGTCGCATACATCGGGAAGGCCAGCAGGCCCTTCAACCGATCCATCCATGGGCCCGGACGGGGCAGCTTGGACAGCAGGCGCGGCGACAGGCTGACCAGAACGAACGGCAGGGCGAGCCCCAGTCCCAGCATCAGGAACACCGCCAAGGCCATCG
>DASRWP010000361.1:0-2435 GCA_035654535.1 Brevundimonas sp. | reverse complement strand
CCGGCTGCGATCAAGCACGCCGAGACGATGAACTGTCAGCGGTTCCTGACGCTGGACCTGAACTATGGGCGCCGCGTGGACTCGGGCGTCTACGAGTTCCTGATGGACAGCGGCATGACCCGCGAGGAGTACCATTTCTTCCTCGGACGCCGCCTGCGGCAGCACTGCATTCTCGGCAATGACTACTACTGGACCAATGAGCACCGTGTCCGGGCCGACGGTTCGACCAGCGCCTCGGGCGAGATTTTCGGCTACAGCGAAATCACGCGCCAATACTACGACCGCTATCGTCTGCCGGTGATGCACACCGAGACCAACATCGCCGAGGGCCCAAACGGCGACGAGGCGGTCAACTGGTTGTGGAAGGAGTGGGCCAACGTCCTCCGGGTTCGCAACGACGGCGTCCCGACCGTCGGATTCACCTGGTATTCGCTAACCGACCAGGTCGATTGGGACACGGCCCTGCGGGAGCAGAACGGTCGGGTGAACCCGCTGGGTCTTTACGATCTGGATCGAAACATCCGCGCCGTCGGCCGCTCCTACAAACAATTGATCAAGGACTGGGGCGAAGTCCTCCCGACGCAGAGCGTGTGCCTCAGCGTGCCGATCGTGCCGCCTGAGGAATGGGGCGACGACCACTCTGTGGCGCAGCTCCAGGAAGCCGCGCGGCATCGGCGCAAGGAACTCAAGATCGTCTAAGCGGAACCATTGGAGCTGCACGGTGTTGGATCGCCAGGAGCGCCTGATGGACCTGTTTGCCGGCCACATTCTGAGCGATGGCGATGTCGTGGTGACTGACGCGCACCCGGGCGCGTACACCGTCGTCGCCGTCCACGAGACAAAGGCCTGGATTCGCGAGCTCGACGGGGAACGCGAAATGATCGTCGACTACCACCGCTGCGCCCCGACCGACCGGCTGAATTAGGTCCCGCCGCGGCCGTCTCAGCCGTTCCGCAGTTCCCACGCTGTTACAAAGGCCGCTGCGGCCTTGCCAGTGTCCTCCGCTGACCGGCCCGGCTTGAACACCGCCGAGCCGAGGCCGAACCCGGACGCGCCGGCGGCAAGCCATGTCGTGACACTCTCCGGCTCCACGCCCCCGACCGCATAGACACGCGTGCCCGGCGGCAACACCGCGCGCATCGCCCTCAGCCCCGCCGGACCCGCGACTTCGGAGGGAAACAGCTTGAGCACGTCAGCGCCCGCGCCCAGCGCGACGAACGCTTCGGACGGGGTGAAGAATCCCGGCATCGACACCAGACCCGCCGCCCTGGTCGCCCGGATCACCTCGGGGTTGGTGTTGGGCGAGATCACGATCTGGCCGCCCGCGTCCGCCACGGCCCGGACGGCGTTCGTGTCCAGCACCGTTCCGGCGCCGACGACCGCCCGACCCTCCAGCACGTTCCGCAGCCGGCGAATGCTGTCCAGCGGTTCGGGCGAGTTAAGCGGCACCTCCAGACACTTGAAGCCGGCCGCGACGATGGCCTCGCCCACTTCGACCGCTTCGTCTGGACGGAGTCCCCGCAGGATGGCGACCAGCGGCAGGGCGTCGAGCGTCGCGAGGATGTGTTCAGTCATGTCCGTGCTTCCCATATCCGCCACAGGCCTCTCGCCGTCACTTCGGCCGCGTCTGCGACTTCAGGCCGGGGCAGGCCCGCCGTCTCCAGCGCCAGGCGGTACCGGCGCGACAGGTCCGGCGCGCCGACCAGCGTTATCGATCCGCTGCCAGCGGCCTCGCGTTGAGCCGCGATCTCGGCCCCGATCAGCAGGCCCGACAGGTAGTCGGACGCCGCCTCTGGCGCCAGCCGCCCGCCCAGCATCCCGACTCGCACCGAGAACAACGCCGCCGTCACCGCGCGCTCGGAAAGGCCCCGCTCGACCCCCCGCCGGAAGGCCTCGTCGTCGCCGGCGGCGCGATCGGGAGAACTCGAGAGAATGGCGCTCTGACTGACAGCGGCGAACAGCTCGCCCGTTACGAAGGTGCGGAACGAGACGATCCGACCGTCCTCGACCCTGATCCACTTACTGTGGGTGCCCGGCGCCACGGCCCAGCCTGAGCCTCCGTCACCGCAGAGTCCCATCACCTGGGTCTCTTCGCCGCGCATCACATCGGTCAGGACGCCGTCCTCGAGTTCCGACACGCCAGGGACGATGAACACCTCTCCGTCGGTCTCGGGCCGCACCAGACCGCCGGCGATGTCGGTCAACGAGGCGGGACATGGCCGGTAGCCGGCCTCGCGCCACTTTCCGCGCGCGCCGGCCATGCCGCAAATAAGAACCGGCGCCTCCGCCAGCCAGTCGCCGGCGAGCTCGTCCAGAACGCTTCTGAAGCCGTCGGCGGACAGGTCTCCCGCTCCGCGCGGGTCGGCCCTCTGGTCAAGCACGCGCCCGCCCGCCGTCAGCCGCATGACGCGCACATTGCTGGTGCCCCAGTCCAC
>DASRWP010000360.1:0-2563 GCA_035654535.1 Brevundimonas sp. | reverse complement strand
CGTCGAACAGGCGAAGGTGCCGGTTCTGGTCGACGCCGGCGTCGGGACCGCCTCGGACGCGGCGATGGCCATGGAGTTGGGCTGCGACGCGGTGATCGCCAACACCGCCATCGCTGCGGCCAGGGATCCGATCCTGATGGCCTCGGCGATGAAGCATGCGGTGATCGCCGGGCGCGAAGCCTATCTGGCCGGGCGGATGCCGAAGCGGATGTACGCCAGCGCCAGCTCGCCGATGGCGGGGTTGATCTAGGATGACGATGCAAAGCCTCAGCCGCCGTCTCGTTCTCGCCTCGGGCGCCGCAGCTGCCTTCGGCGGCCCCGCGCTCGCCCGGACGCGTCCCACCCGGACCCTCGCGGTCTACAAGTCGCCGACCTGCGCCTGCTGCGACGGCTGGGTCGCTCACATGCGGCAGGCCGGGTTCACGACGACGGTCCATGTCACGTCGGACCTGCGGGCCTTCCGGCTGGCGCGGGGCCTCCCGGACACGCTGGCGTCCTGCCACACCGGCGTCATCGGCGGCTATCTGGTCGAGGGTCATGTGCCCGCCGCCGACGTGGTGCGCCTGCTGGCCCAACGGCCCCAGGCCATCGGAATCACCGTGCCGGGCATGCCGATGGGCTCGCCGGGCATGGAGGCGGGGGGGCGGCGCGAGCCGTTCGATACCCTGCTGGTGCTACGCTCCGGCGCGACCCGCGTGTTCACCCGTCATAACCGCGCCGCCTGACCGACCCACGGGTTGGCGGAATCCGTCGCCGGGGCTAGAGCATCCGCTTCCTCCCGCCGAGACCGACCATGCACGACATCCGCGCCATCCGTGACAATCCCGCCGCCTTCGTCAGCGGCTGGTCGTCGCGCGGCGTCGACGATGCGCAGGCGATCGTGGATCGGGCCCTTGAGCTGGACCGGACGCTGCGGGCCGCTCAGACTACGGGGCAGGAGGCGCTGGCGAAGCGCAATGCGGCGTCCAAGCTGATCGGCGCGGCCATGGCGAAAAAGGACATGGCCGAGGCCGACCGGCTGAAGGCCGAGGTCGAAAGCCTCAAGGGCGAGATCGCGGCGCAGGAGGCGGTCGAGGCCGGGACCGGCAAGGCGCTACGCGACCTGCTCGCGGCGCAGAAAAACCTTGCGGCGGACGACGTGCCGGACGGCGAGGACGAGAGCGCCAACGTGCCGGTCGGAACGCCGTGGGGCGAACCGCGCAACACCGGACCGGCAAAGGATCACGCCGACCTCGGCGAGGCGCTGGGACTGCTGGATTTCGAAGCGGCGGCCCGGATGAGCGGCGCGCGGTTCGCGGTGCTGAAGGGCGGACTGGCGCGGCTGGAGCGGGCCATCGGCCAGTTCATGCTGGACGTACAGACGGTCGAGCACGGCTATCTGGAGGTCAATCCGCCGTATCTGGTGCGCGACGAGGCGATGTTCGGGACGGGACAGCTGCCGAAATTTGAGGAGGATCTGTTTTTTGCTGCTGCCGGTGGCGCAGCGATGTCCTCGCAGCCGGTCAATCAGGTGAATCTGATGGTTGGCCGACGCTACCTCATCCCCACCGCCGAAGTCTCCCTGACCAACCTAGTCCGCGAACAGATCCTCCTCGAGGCCGAGCTCGCCACCCCCATGCGCCTCACCGCCCTGACGCCGTGCTTCCGGGCAGAGGCGGGGTCCGCGGGCCGCGACACGCGCGGGCTGATCCGGCAGCACCAGTTTCATAAGGTCGAGCTGGTCTCGATCACGCGGCCTGAGGACTCAGAGGCCGAGCACGAGCGGATGGTGCGCTGCGCTGAAGCTGTGCTGGAGAAACTGGAGCTGCCCTACCGGCGGATGCTGCTGTGCAAGGGCGACATGGGCTTTTCGGCGAGGAAGACCTTCGATCTGGAGGTCTGGCTGCCGTCGCAGGGGACGTATCGAGAGATCAGCTCGTGCTCCAACTGCGGCGACTTCCAGGCCCGGCGGATGGACGCGCGCTTCAAGCGCGACGGCGAGAAGAAGACCGAGTTCGTCCACACCCTGAACGGCTCGGGTCTGGCCGTCGGCCGCACGCTGGTCGCGATCATGGAAAACTATCAGGAGGAGGATGGCCGTATCGCCGTCCCCGACGTTCTGAAGCGCTACATGCCGGACGGGATGACCCATGTGGGGTGAGGCCCTCCATCCGTTCATCCCGGCGAAAGCCGGGACCCAGTGCTGTCCAGCTAAACACACGCATTTCAGCATCGGCGTCTGCGGGACTTCGGCTCCCCCACGTCATCAAAAGAACTGGGTCCCGGCTTTCGCCGGGATGAGCGGAGTTTAGATTGCGCATTCTCCTCACCAACGACGACGGCGTCGAGGCCGAGGGGCTGGCCTGCCTCGAGCGGATCGCGCGGACGCTCTCCGACGACGTCTGGATCGTCGCGCCCCAGACCGAACAATCTGGCAAGGGCAGGGGTATCACCCTGACGGAGCCGCTGCGGGTCAACCGCCTGGGGGAGAAGCGCTTCGCCGTCACCGGCACGCCGACCGACTGCGTGGTGTTGGCGGTCAACGACCTGATGCCGGGGCGGCCCGATCTGGTGCTGTCGGGCG
>DASRWP010000359.1:0-2947 GCA_035654535.1 Brevundimonas sp. | reverse complement strand
CTGGGGCCGTCATCGCGATCCTTCGCCGTCGCCTTCCAGCTGGCCGTGTCCGAAAACGACGCCGAACTGTCCGCGCTTGTGGCCGCGGCGGCTCCACCCGACGATGACACCCGCCGTCTGCTCAAGGTCTCGCTGGCCAACACTCTCGCCGCCGCGATCCTGATGCCATACGGCCCTTTCCATCGCGTGGCGGAGGAGACCGGATACGATCTCGCCCGTCTACAGGCCCGGTTTGGCGTGAGTTTCGAACAGGCCGCGCACCGTCTGACCACGCTGTCACGGCCGACGGCGCGTGGCGTTCCGTTCTTTTTGATGCGGGTCGATCAGGCGGGCAATGTCTCCAAGCGATATGCCTCCGGAGCCTTCCCGTTCTCACGCTTCGGGGTCGCCTGCCCGCGGTGGCGGCTCCACAGCGCCTTCCGGACCCCGGGCCGGATCATCACCCAGATCATCGAGACTCCGGACGGCGGCCGCTGGTTCACCCTCGCCCGCACCGTCGAACGGCAGGGCAGCGACGCCTTCACCCAGCCGCATGATCTTGCCATCGGCCTCGGATGCGAGTTGAAGCACGCCCACCGGCTGATCCATGCGCGCGGACTTGATCTGACAGCGCCCGAGGTGACGCCGATCGGTCCCGCCTGCCGCCTCTGTCATCGCCACCCGTGCGCCGAACGGGCCGCTCCGCCGATGGACCGGCCGCTGGCGGTGGATGACTGGTCGAAATCGGTCAGCCCCTACCCTTTCCGCGCGCTGCCCGAACCAGTGCGAACCATTTCGGGGATCAAGGATTGAAGCGATGAACCATCACGGGGGGCCGATGTCATTTCTGAGCCGCTTCTGGAAGCACCGCCTGCTGGCCCTCGTGATCGTCGAGTTGATCATCGCCGCCGCCCTTGTCGGCTGGCTGATCGCCGGCCTGCTCTGAAAGGCCAAGCGGCTGCAGCGTCCTTGAACAACTGGCGCCCTTAAGGCGGATAACTGGTTCTACTCCCGCTCTTGCAAAGCCCGTACGCCAGCATCCGTCGGGTACAGGAGCTGATGATGAATCGCATTGTGATTGCTGCGCTTTTGGTTGCGTTGTCGCCTGTGTCGGGCCTTCCTGCCACAGCCCAGGCGCCGTCACCTCAGGCGGCTCCGGCGCCGGGTGGATGGCAGCAGGAACAGGCCGCAGCCGAAGCCGCGAACGACCTGCCGCGAGCCATCGCGATCGTGCGGGGCGTGACAGAGGTGCAACCGACTCTGGTTCCGGCATGGGTGCAGCTGGGCAGGCTCAACCGACTTGCCGGGAACCCCGCGGAGTCCATTGAGGCGTTCGGCAAGGCCTTGGCCATCGCGCCCAATAACCCGCGCGCCCTGCTCGGCTCGGCGACGGTTGAAACCCAAAGAGGAAACCTGGATCGCGCGAACGAACTGGTCGGTCGGGCCGTCGCCGCCGGCGTGCTGCCCGGCCAACTGGACGCCCTCGCCGAACTGGAACCGCTGCGGCAGACCGCGCTGTACCGGACCAACTACGATATCGCCGTGCGCGGCGCCAACCCGTGCCGCTATCAGCCCGAATCCTCCCAGTTCGACTTCTGGGTCGGCGACTGGGACGTGTATGTGAACGGGCAGGTGATCGCGCGGAACATCATCACCAAGGAAATGAACGGCTGCATCATCCATGAGCGCTATCAGACGACCAACGGTCTGATCCGCGGCGAAAGCATCAACTATTTCGACGGCCTCGAGCAGAAGTGGAAGCAGGTCTGGGTCTCGGGGACGAACAACGTCATCGCCCTCAGCGGAACGTCGCCAGAGCCGGGCGTGATGTCGCTGGACGGAACCAGCACTGCCGCGGGCTCACCCATCCAGCTGCAACGTGTGACCTGGACGCGTGACGCCGAGGGCGGTCTGACCCAGTCGGTGAGCGTCAGCAACGACAACGGCGCGACCTGGTCAGCCGGGTTCTCGGGCCGGTATGTGCGCTCGAACCGCTCGACGCCCACACTCTATCCGGACGACACCTACCCGGCGAACCTTGCAGTGGCCCCCGCCGCCGCCCCGGCGTCAGGCGGCGGCTGACCCGTCAGGCGTTCGACAGGCCGCGCAGGGCCGCGTCCAGCGTTTCCTGCATCACCGCCTTCAACCGGGGCGGCGCCTGGATTTGCACCTGATCACCCCAGGTGAACAGATGCCAGGCCAGTTCGCGCATTCCCGACGCCCGGAAGCGGACGATGACGCCGCCGTCGTCCTCGGTTTCGAGGGTCTGGGTCGGATGCCAACGCCAGGCCCGGGCCTCGGCCGCGCCTGCGGGGGTGATGCGAAGGACCACGTCCTCGATCTCATCCTGATAGATGCCGAACGACTGGCTGGCGAACGCCTGCAGGTCAAAATCGGGCGGCGGCGAAGCGAGACCGGCCTCGGCCCTGACCGCGCTCATCCGGTCCAGACGAAAGGTCTGGACGCGCCCGGTCTCGCGGTCGGCCGCGACAAGATAGTTGGCGCGCCCGAACATGACGCCGCACGGCGCCACGGTCCGGCTTCGGGCCTCCGCGCCGGGCCGGCTGTAGATGAAGCTCAACGGCTGTCCGGCCAGAATCGCCTGCCGGATTTCCGTCAGCACCGCCTCGTCGGCCGACGGACGGGGGCCCGCCTGCACGGCGATGGTCTCGGCCCGCACCAGCGCCTCGAGGTCGGGCGCCAAGCGGTTTAGCGTCGTCGAGCGCATCGCCGATTTCAGCTTCCGCTCGAGCCCCTCCAGCGCCGCCGCCCGGCCCGGCTCTCCGGTGGCGCGAAGCCCCTGCGCCGCCTTGTTGAGCTCGACCAGTTCCTCCGTCACGGGCGCCTGTTCGAAGGCGGAGAGGCCGCCGCGTATGCGCCATCGCTTGGTGGGAGGATCCGACACTTCTTCCGTCTGCGGGAACAGGCCCAGCACGGCGTCGCGCATACGCTCGGCGGTCCTTCGACC
>DASRWP010000358.1:0-1569 GCA_035654535.1 Brevundimonas sp. | reverse complement strand
CAGTTGACGGCGACGAACGGCTTTCCGGCGCGGTCGGAGGCTCCGTGCAGGGCGCGGGCGATCACCTCCTTGCCGACGCCGCTCTCGCCGGTGATCAGAACGGGAATAGACGATTTCGCGGCTCGGCCGCCCAGCGACTTGACCATCCGCATGACCGGGCTGTCGCCGACCAGATCGTCAAATGAAGTGCGCCCGGAGACGTGCTTCTTCAGCCGTCCGACCTCGGCGGTCAGTCGCGTCATCTGCAGGGCGTTGGAGACGCCGACCAGCAGCCGTTCGGCCGACACCGGCTTGACGAAGAAGTCCTGGGCGCCCGCCTGCATGGCCTTGACCACCGCCTCGACACCGCCTGAGGCGGTCAGAACGATAACGGGCGTCTGGACGCCGGCCGTGCGGATTTCGGCCAAGGCTTCCATTCCGCTCATGCCCGGCATGACCATGTCGAGCAGCACCACATCCGCGCCGCCGCCTTTTGTCAGGCGATCAATGGCTTCTCCGCCCGACTCCGCGTGGACCACGGCGTAGCCCTCGCGCTCCAGCACCGCCTGCGCAAGCCGCCGCTGGGTCGGGTCGTCGTCCACCACGAGGACTGTCTTGGCCATGAAGCGCCCTTTATCCGTCGGGCCAGCCAACTGCGGACTGGCCCATTTCGGGACGTTTTAGCCGCCTCAAGGTGAAGATCGGGTTGTGGCGGGTGGTGAGCGAGGGGTTAAGGGACCGGCCGTATGAGAGACGGCGCCGGACATTCCGGCGCACCCGGCTCCTGCCGCAGGCGGACGCCCTCGATCGTCAGGTCTGGCAAGGCGGGCGCAACCGCCATGACGCGATCGCCGGCGAGCGCCGCTGCAAGGTCCTGACTGCTGCCTTCGCACACGGCGGCCCGATGCACCGACCGCTCGAACCACAGGCCGTCGGGCTCGCGCCTGAACACCGAGATGTAGCTTGAGCTGGCGACAAGAACCTCCTCGCGGCCGTCACGGTCCAGATCGACCATCCGCGCCTCGCAGCCGTCGCCGCAGCGGCGCAGGGCGGACAGGCGATCGAACTGGGCCCGGAACGACGCCGGCAGGGCCGCGCCGGCCGGAGTCACCCGGATGCGGAGGGTTTCGAGCGGAGGCGCGGGAGCTGCTTCGGCGCGGGCGACATACCGGTTTTCCGTTTCCGCAGATCGGGCCCGTCTCGCGATCTCCGGTACGTCGGACCGGGCGAGCCGCTGCAGGGCTGCGCGCCCCGCCTTGCCGCTGTTCCAGCGAAGGAAGCGGTAGTCGAACCGGGCGGGTGAGACGTCGCCGCGCTCCAGCCGCGCGACCTGATCGGCGACGGACAGTCGCGCCGGATCGGCGATGGGGCTGAACAGGGCGAGGATGACGGCGACGGTCAGGACTGCGGCGGCGATGGTCGTCCGCTCAAGCGGGCGCATCCAGTCGCCCTTGCGCCAGTAGGGGCTGAGGGCGGCCCATCCATAGCCGACGGCGAAGGCGGCTCCGACCAGGGCGCAGGCGGCGGCGGTGATACGGTCCGGCGTGAGACCGTACTGTCCGATCCGAAGGGCGAGGCCCCAGATGGCGA
>DASRWP010000357.1:0-2666 GCA_035654535.1 Brevundimonas sp. | reverse complement strand
GTTCGATGTAACCGATGTCGTTCGACATCGTGTAGTTGTGGACCGGGCGGTAGTCGATCTTCACCGCCTCGCCGGGGACCTTCCACGACAGGGTGTGCTTCATCCAGTTGACGTCGTCGCGGTCGGGGAAGTCCTCGCGGGCGTGGGCGCCGCGGCTCTCGGTGCGGTTCAGGGCGCTCTCGATCGTGACCAGCGCCTGATCGATCAGGTTGTCGTACTCCAGCGTCTTGCCGGTGCGGAAGACGGCCGCGTCGGACTGCATGGCGCGCTGCATCTCGATGCGCAGCTTCGAGGTCGGGGTCGAGCCGTTGGCGTGACGGAATCGGTCCAGCCGCGCCAGGTGGGCGTCGGTGGTTGAGGCCGGTGCGGCTGGAACGGTCGAAGCCTTGTCCACCACCTCGCCGCAGCGCAGGCCGGCGGCGCGGCCGAACACCACCAGATCGGTCAGGCTGTTGGAACCGAGGCGGTTGGCCCCGTGGACAGAGACGCAGGCCGCCTCGCCCACCGCCATGAGACCGGGCACGACGGTGTCCGCGTTGTCGCCGACCTTGGTCAGGACCTCGCCGTGATAGTTCGTGGGGATGCCGCCCATATTGTAGTGGACCGTCGGCAGGACCGGGATCGGCTGCTTCGTCACATCGACGCCGGCGAAGATCTTGGCGCTCTCGGAGATGCCGGGCAGGCGCTGGTGCAGGATGGCCGGGTCGAGGTGGTCGAGGTGCAGGTGGATGTGGTCCTTGTTCGGACCCACCCCGCGGCCCTCGCGGATCTCGATGGTCATGGAGCGCGAAACCATGTCGCGCGGGGCCAGATCCTTCACGGTCGGCGCATAGCGCTCCATGAAGCGCTCGCCCTCGGAGTTGGTCAGGTAGCCGCCCTCGCCGCGCGCGCCCTCTGTGATCAGGCAGCCGGCGCCGTAGATACCGGTTGGGTGGAACTGGACGAACTCCATGTCCTGCAGCGGCAGGCCCGCGCGCAGCACCATGGCGTTGCCGTCGCCGGTGCAGGTGTGGGCGCTGGTGGCGCTGAAATAGGCGCGGCCGTATCCGCCGGTGGCCAGGATGACCATCTTGGCGCGGAAGCGGTGCAGGGTCCCGTCGTCCAGCTTCAGCGCCGTCAGTCCGGTGCAGACTCCGCCCTGCATGATCAGGTCGAGACCGAAGTACTCGACGAAGAACTCGACCTCGCGGCGCACAGACTGGCCGTACAGGGTGTGCAGGATGGCGTGGCCGGTGCGGTCGGCGGCGGCGCAGGTGCGCTGGACCGGGCCCTCGCCGAAGTTCCGCGTCATGCCGCCGAAGGCGCGCTGGTAGATCTTGCCCTCGTCCGTGCGCGAGAAGGGCACGCCCCAGTGTTCGAGCTCGTAGACGGCCTTGGGCGCGTTACGGACCAGGTATTCGATGGCGTCCTGATCGCCCAGCCAGTCTGACCCCTTGACGGTGTCGTACATGTGCCACTGCCACGAGTCCTCGCCCATGTTGCCGAGCGAGGCCGAGATGCCGCCCTGCGCCGCGACGGTGTGCGAGCGGGTCGGGAAGACCTTGGTGACGCAGGCGACTTTCAGGCCCTGCTGGGCCGCCCCGAGGGCGGCGCGCAGCCCGGAGCCGCCGGCGCCGAGGACGACGACGTCGTATTCATGATCGATGAATTCGTAAGCAGCCATCAGCCGTCAGATCCCGAAACCGGCGGGCAGCGGCGCCGAGCCCAGCGCCAGCCGCACGATGAAGAAGACGCTCGCCGCCGCGACCAGCAGACAGGCGAGAAAGATCAGACCCAGCAGGGCCGAGCGGGACGCCGGCTTGTGGATGTAGTCGTCGACGATGACCTTGAGGCCCATCCACATATGCCAGGCGGACACCAGAAGGGTGACCGCCAGAAGCACCGCATTGACCGGTGATGCGAGCCAGTCGCGCGCGCCGTCATAGCCGCCGCCCGAAAGCACATACGCGCTCCACAGGGCCCAGAGGGCCAGCGGAATCAGGATCAGCGAGGACAGCCTCTCGGCGGTCCATTCGCCCGCGCCGTGGCGCTCGGAAACCTTGACGCGATTGACGAAGGCGGTGGTCTTGCGGCTCACAGCGAGACCCTCCCGGAGGCGAAAAGCAGCACCCAGAAACCAATCGCGATCACAGCCGCTGCGACAAAGCTGACCACCGTCAGAGCGTCGGCCGTCTTCGGCGTCAGGCCGGCGCCGGCATCCCAGATCAGGTGACGAATTCCCGAGGTCAGATGGTAGGCCGCGGCGCAGGTCAGGCCGAACCAGATCAGCAGGCCAAACGGCGAGCCCATGACGCCGACGAAGCCCTCGTAGGCGTCCGGTCCGAACGCCAGAGCGGCCAGCCAGCCCACGACGAACAGACTGCCGACCGACAGCGCTCCGGCCGCCATGCGATTGAGGATCGACCCCCACATGGTGGTGTGGAAACGCCAGACCTGCAGGTGCGGCGACAGCGGCCGAACGCGGCCGTTGGGCTGGGTCACGAACCGGCCGGTCTGGTCGTCGGTCGGATCGTTGGAGGCGTCGCCCGGCAAGGGGGAGGTCGACATATGCGAATGGTTCTCAAAAAACCGAGCGAAATCAGGCGCCCGAAATCGGTGATCAGGCTTTAGTGAGCAGGGCGGCGGGGGTCAACGAACCGCAGGGCTTGTGCGGCGTTTGGATGCGG
>DASRWP010000356.1:0-4441 GCA_035654535.1 Brevundimonas sp. | reverse complement strand
AGCAGGATCAGACTCATGGGTTCCGGCTTCGCCGGGATGGCTCTAACCTGCCAGGATGAAGAGCCTGATCCTCGCCATCGACCAAGGCACCACCTCGACCCGGGCGATCGCCTTCGAGACCGCGCCCGAGGGGGGGCTACGGCCCGTGGCCGTCAGCCAGATCGAGCTGGAGCAGCATTTCCCGCAGTCTGGCTGGGTCGAGCACGATGCCGCGGAGATCTGGACGGCGACGCTGCAGACCTGCCGCGCGGTGATCGCCGAGGCCGGCGGCGCGGAGGCTTTCGCCGCCATCGGCATCACCAACCAGCGCGAGACGTCCGTGCTCTGGGACGCCGCCACGGGCGAACCGCTCCACCGCGCCATCGTCTGGCAGGACCGCCGCACCGCCGACGTGACTACGCGGCTGGCGGGCGAGGGGCATGAGCCAATGGTGCAGGCCGCGACGGGCCTGATCCTCGATCCCTACTTTTCGGCCTCGAAATTCGCCTGGTTGCTGGACGCCGTTCCCGGGGCCCGCGAACGCGCCGAGCGGGGCGAAGTGAAGCTGGGCACCATCGAGACATGGCTGATCTGGAAGCTGACCGCCGGGGAAAACGGGGCCGGCGCCAGCCACATCACCGACGCCACCAACGCCAGCCGCACCTCCCTGATGGACCTCGGCGCCCGCACGTGGCGGCCCGATCTGGCGGAGCTGTTCGGCGTGCCCCTGACAGCGCTGCCGGAGATCCGGGGCTGTTCGGACCACCTCGGCGACTGTGATCCGTCGCTGCTGGGCGCTGCCCTGCCGATCCACGGCGCGGCGGGGGACCAACAGGCCGCGCTTGTGGGACATGGCGCGCTGAAGGCTGGGGATGCGAAGATCACCTACGGCACCGGAGCCTTCCTGGTGGCCAATGTGGGCGCCGCGCCGGTGCCCTCGACCAGCCGGTTGCTGGGCACGCTCGGCTACGCCGTGGGCGGTCAGGTCGCCTATGCGCTGGAAGGATCGATCTTCTCCGCCGGCTCGGCGATCCAGTGGTTGCGGGACGGGCTGAAGGTGATCGGCGCCTCGGGCGAGTCCGAGGCGATGGCGCGGACGCTGACTGACAACGGCGGGGTCTATCTCGTCCCGGGCTTCACCGGGCTGGGCGCGCCGTGGTGGGAGCCCGAGGCGCGCGGGACCATTGTCGGCCTGACCCGCGACAGCGGCCCGGCGCACATGGTCAGGGCGGCGCTGGAATCTCTCGCCTATCAGACACGTGACCTGCTCGACGCGCTGGCCAGGGACGGCGCGCCGAAGCTGAAAGTGCTCAAGGTCGACGGCGGAGTCACGGCCAACGCCTTCGCCATGCAGTTCGTGGCCGACATCTGCGACGTGGTGGTCGAACGGCCGGCGTTTCAGGAGATGACGGCGCTGGGGGCGGCGAAGCTGGCGGCGCTCGGCGTCGGCCTGATCGGCGACCTCGAGGACCATCCGGTCGAGCCCCCGGCGCGCTGGTTCCCCGTAATGGAACCAGCGGAGCGTGAGCGCTTGCTGAAGGGCTGGCGTGGCGCCGTGCGCGCCGCCATCATCGCCGCCCGCCCGGAGACCGCATGACCCGTTCCGATCTCCCAGACCCGCAGGCGGCCTTTTCCGGCACGCGCGAGATCGAGCCCCGCCATTCGCTTGACGAAGCCGCGCTGGATCTTTGGCTCGGCACCCACGTCGAGGGCTATGCCGGGCCGCTCACCCTGCGCCAGTTCAGAGGGGGGCAGTCAAACCCGACCTACGAGCTGACCACGCCGGGGCGGACCTATGTGCTGCGGCGCAAGCCGCCGGGAACCCTGCTGGCCAGCGCCCATGCCGTCGACCGCGAGTTCACCGTCATCTCGGCCCTGCATGTCCAGGGTTATCCTGTCGCAAAGCCGTATGCTCTGTGTACGGACGATGACGTGATCGGCTCGATGTTCTATGTCATGGACAAGGTCGAGGGCCGGGTTCTGTGGGACCTGAAATTGCCCGGCATGGCGCCCGCGGAACGGCGCGCCATCTACGACGCCCAGGTGGACGCGCTGGCGAGGCTGCACGCCTTCGACCCCGCGGCCATCGGACTGGCCGACTACGGCCGGCCGGGCAACTATTTCGAGCGCCAGGTGGGGCGCTGGACCAAGCAGTATCGCGCTTCCGAGATCGACCCGATCCCGGCCATGGACCGTCTGATCGAATTCCTGCCCGCCACCCTGCCGCCGCAGGGGCCGACGCGGGTCGTGCACGGCGACTTCCGCCTCGACAACCTGATCCTCGCGCCGGAAAGCGCCGAGGTGAGGGCCGTGCTGGACTGGGAGCTGTCCACGCTGGGCGATCCTATGGCGGACTTCTCCTACCTGCTGATCGCCTGGGTGATCCCGGCCGAGCAGAGAAACGGTCTGGCCGGCGCCGACATCGAGGCTCTCGGGATTCCTTCGGTGGCGGAGACGGTCGAGCGTTACGAATCCCTGACAGGCGCAACGCCGGCGAACCTCGACTGGCTGTTCGCCTACAATCTGTTCCGGCTGGCGGCGATCTGTCAGGGAATCGCCGGTCGGGTGCGGGACGGGACCGCCGCCAGCAGCCACGCCCGGACCATGGCGGCGCAGGTCCCCATGCTGGCCGCGGGTGCTCTGTCGTTTGCGAAAAAGGCGGGAGCCTAGCGCGGCGGCAGGACAGCGCCGTTCAGGATGCGCCGGTCCGACCGGGCCTGCACCAGCACGGCGACCGCCTGATCCGGCTCCCGCGCGGCGGGCAGGACGTACAGGTCGGGCTGCCCCGTCCACTCGCCGAGCTTGTTCACCGACCGCACGACATTGACGTGCCGGACCGTGCGGCCCCGGTTGTCGCCGCGGGCGATCTGCACCGTCTGGGGGCCGGGCGTATAGAGCACCGCGACCACGTCCGCCCCGCCCTCCGGCGCGGCCCCGGAGCCGACGCCGACGCGGTCGCCGTCCTCGCGGAACTCGATCTCGGGCGGAAAGACCCGTCGCGCCGCCTCCTCGTCGATCGCGGTCTGCAGGGCGGGCGCCGCGGCCCCGGGCACCTGCCGTCGGCCGTCTATCACCACCTGCGGCGTCGAGACGTTGCGCAGACGCAGGGCCCGCCGGTACTCGCGCTGGCGCTGGGTGAATTCGGGACGGGCGAAGGTGTCAGACCAGCCGAGATAGTCCCAGTAGTCGACAGCCCAGGTCAGGGCGATGACGCCGGGCTCGTCAGCCACCGCCTCGAAGCGGGCGTTGGCTTCGGGACAGCCGGCGCAGCCCTGCGCGGTGAACAGTTCAACGACGACAGGCTCCGGTGGCGACGAGGCGGATCGGGCGGCGGCGACGCCTCCCGGCTGGGCGTCTGCCCCGGCCGCGAGCAGGACGACCGTCACGGCCCCCGCAGGAATGATCCAGCCCCGTCTGCGCATGGCGCGGAGGTTAATCACGGCCGACGCCCGGGCGCCGCTCATTTTCGCGTGAAGGGCGGCTAGACCCTGATGTCCAGCAGGGCGCCAGGACGGGCGGGACGCTCCTCGAAGGCTTTCGCTGTCGGTTGCGCCGCGGCGGGCTGCAGGGTCGGCTCGGCCGCCGGTCCCTGCACGGCGTCGAGCGCCGCCTTGAAAAAGTCCGAGCGCGAGGCGCGCACGGGCGTGGCCCCCGCCGGATGCGGCGGGAACAGCACGGAGGGCAACGGAGGACGAATCGCGCTCATGCCGGCAGGGTTAATCAAAACCGTCGGAAATGGGTTAACGGGCGGTCGCCGTCGGCAGGGGCCGCGGCGGCGCCTGAATGGCGTCGACCAGCCGCTCTACCTCGCTGTCCTCGACCAGCGGCCCTGAAAACTTCGCCACCACCCGGCCCATGGCGTCGACGGCGAAGGTCTCGGGCGCGCCGGTGATGCCGAGATCAAGCCCGGCGCGTCCCTCGCGGTCGACCAGCACCATTGAATACGGATCGCCCAGCTCGTCGAGGAAGGCGCGGGTTTTCACCGGGTCGTCCTTCCACGCCACGCCGACGACGGCGACGCCGCGCTGTTTCAGCGCCATCAGCTTCGGGTGCTCGACCCGGCAGGGCAGGCACCAGCTGGCGAAGACATTCACGAGCATAGGCTTGCCGACGCCGGCAGTCTTCAGATCGACGTAGCCCGGCCCGGGCTGGACGCCGCTCAGGATCGGCAGGACGGTTTCGGGGATCGGCTGGCCGACCAGCGCCTCAGGCTTGACCGCCGGGTCGCGCTTCAGCGACCAGCCGACGAACAGAACGGCCAGCGCCGCCAGCACCACCAGCGGAACGATCGACAACCAACGGCTCATCGGGGGGTGTCCCCGGGCTCGAGCTGCCTCAGCTCGCGGTTCCAGCGCCGGGCCGACGCGACGGCGCGCGCGACGAGGCCGGCGAGCACCAGCGCGCTGATCCCCCATGCTGGCCAGACGAAGGCGGCGTAGGCGCCCATGTCGAGGTCGATCAT
>DASRWP010000355.1:0-5902 GCA_035654535.1 Brevundimonas sp. | reverse complement strand
CCGGCACGGCCGCCGCCGCCTCGCCGCCCGGATCCGCCGGGATCGAGGGCTGGGTGTCGGGGGTCGTGCTGGAATCGGACACCGGAGGGCTGGACGCCCTGCTGGCCGGTTTCGCTCCGTCCCCGGGCGAGGGTGAAGCGTGGGATGCAGGGGCGGTCTTCATTGATCCCGCCGGCCTCGTCCCGCCGCCGTTCGATCCGCTTTATCCGGTGATGTGACAGGTGACATGAAACCATCCGCCGCCTGACGCCTTCCCCTGTCATGGCGGTGGATTTCGAAACCTTGGCCGAGGGTGCTCCGGCGTACGGCGTGGTCGATACCCGCGACGGCGTCCTGCTGTACGCCCGCGAGGGTCACGAGGCAGCCTTTCACGCCCTCGCGGCGGAAGTGCTCGAGGCGGCCGGCGATCAGTTCGAGGCCATTCCGCTGGGCGACGACGGCTCGCGTTGCGACCGCCTGTTCCTCGCTCCGCTCCACGAAGACCGGTCGTTCGAGCCCGCATCCTGAACCGGGCGGGTGGGCTGGGGCGGCCATGGCCGCCTCAGAATTTCTTTATCGCTCTTTAGTTGTCCCGGGCCCCCGCTGACCCCCACCTGACCGCTGTTGGAGGCGGATTGGGGAACGGTCATGGCGCCTGTGCGGATCGGCGACGGGGCGCGGGGCGTCGCCACCGGGGCCCGGCTTCTTCTGGCGGCCCATGCGGACGCGGCAAACGCGGGGCAGTCACCGGCGGCCGCGGGCGGCGCCGAGGCGTTTGAGCCGGCCTTCTTCGCGCAGTTCCGCCCCACCACGGCCTATGACATGGTCCAGCGGCTGCCGGGTTTCGACTTCAGCGGCGGTGACGCGGTCCGGGGGTTCGGCGGCGCGGCGGGCAACGTCCTGATCGACGGCCGCCGGCCGGCCAGCAAGAGCGACGCCCTCTCCGACATCCTGTCCCGCATTCCCGCCGGCGACGTCGTCCGCATCGACTTGGTCCGCGCGGGCGCCGGCGGCGTCGACATGCAGGGCTACGCTGTCCTCGCGAACGTGGTCCGCCGAACCGGGGCCACGATCAGCGGCCAGAACACCTTCGCCATCGTGCTCTTTCCGGACGACCCGACCACCTACAACGCCGGCGCTGACTACACCCGCCGCTGGGACGGCCGCACCCTCGAACTGTCCGTATTCGCCAACAGCACGCTCTCGACGGCCGGCAACGCCGACGGAGAGCGGATCCGCACCGGCGCCGGGCCCCACCGGGCCGCGATCGAAGGCGAGGCGATCCGCTACAACGCCAACGCCCGCGCCGCTTACGCCACCCCGTGGCTGGGGGGCGCCCTGAGCCTGCGGGGTCTGGTCAGCTGGGCCCGGCCGACGACCGACGAATGGGTCCGCTACGACACCGGCGCGACGGAGCGGTTCGAAACCGAAGCGCCGCGGATCGGGGGCGAGCTCGGTCTCGGCTATGCGCGCCCGTTCGGCGAACGGACGCGGGCGGAGCTGGTGCTGCTGGCCCGGCGCGACCGCACCGACTCGTCCTCAAGCTCGACGACGGGATCGGGTCTGGCGTTGTTCGACACCCTGTCGACTCTCGACGAGGCCTTGGCCCGCCTCAGTCTTACCCGGCGGCTGTCGGACGCCGTCACTCTGGAAGGCGGAGCGGAGCAGGCCTTCAACCGGCTAGACAGCGCCACCGATTTCACGCTCAACGGCCAGCCCCGGTCCGCGCCCAATGCGATCGTCACGGTCAGTGAAACACGCTCGGAAGTCTTCGGCGCCCTGCGCTGGGCGGCCCGGGCGAACCTGTCGGTCGAGGCGGGCCTTCGGGTCGAGCGGTCGCGCCTTGAAGAGCAGGGCGACGTGGACCTGACCAAGTCGTTCACCTTCGCCAAGCCCCGACTGATCGCCGCCTGGTCGCCGACAGCGCAGGACCAGATCAGACTGAGGCTGGACCGGCGGATCGGACAGCTGGATTTCAACGATTTCGCCGCATCGGCCTCGTTCAGCACCGGCACGGTGGACGCGGGAAACGCCGAGCTTGAACCCGACAAGCGCTGGGTGGCCGAACTGGGCTGGGAGCGGCGCTTACTCGGGACCGGCTCTCTGTCAGTGACGGCGACGCACGAGCGGATAGAGGACGTTCTCGACCGCGTACCGGTGCAGGGCTTCGACGCAGTGGGGAACATCGGCGACGGGGTCCGCAACATGGTCCGCGCCGACCTGACGCTGCCGCTGGACCGCCTCGGCGTGCCGAACGCCCAGGGCGGGCTGGAGATGACGTCGACGCGTTCGTCGGTGGACGATCCGATCACCGGCCGCGAGCGCCGCATATCGGGCGAGACGCCCTTCTCGGCCAAGCTGACCTTCTCGCAGGAGCTGCGGTCGCTTAACGCCCGCTGGGGATTCGACCTGACCTCGGCGACGGAGTCGGTCGCCCATCGGGTGTTCGAGTCCCGACGCACCGGGACGGGCGCCAACCTGTCCGTCTTCGCCGAGAAGACTCTGCCCCGCGGCTTCACCCTGTACGCCTTCGCCGCCAATATGATCGAGGACGAGCTGGTGCGGGACCGGCTGGTCTATACGGGGCTGCGGGACGTGACGGAACCCGCCTTCCGGGAGGTCCGGCGCGTGCGCTATCCTCCGTGGATCTACATCCGGCTGAGACGAAGCTTCTGACCCGGGGGAGGGCAGGCATGACGACCGGCGGCATCCACCAGATCGGCCCGTGGCGTTTCGACGTTGCAGCCGCCACGCTCGTCCGTAGAGACGAGATACGCCGGCTCGAGCATCGGGCGGCCCAGACCCTCGCCCTGCTCTGCCGCCGTCGCGGCGAGGTCGTGACCCAGACGGAAATCCTCGCCGAGGTCTGGCAGAGCCGGTCAATCAGTCCGAACAGCGTCGCGGTCGTGATCCGGGACCTGCGGCGGGCGCTCGACGACGACGCGCGCCAATCCCGCCATCTCGCCACCGTCAGCAAGCGCGGCTACCGCCTGCTGCCGGCGGGACACGCCGCCGTAGAGCCACACGGAGTTCGCCTGCCGGTCTGGCCCAGCGATCTGGCGTTCATGGCCTTCGCCCTGTTCCTGACGGTGGCGGCGTTCAGCACCCAGCCGAGGCTGCAGCCCCCGCCCACGCTCGTCGTGCACGCCGTGGCCAATGAAACCGGGCAGGCCGCCCATGACCGCCTCGCCGTCGCGCTCGGCGAACTGGTGCTGGCCGACATGGCCGGGACGCCCGACCTGACCGTCGCCACCGGAGACGCTCCCGGCGCGAGCGGAGAGCGTGTCGATCTGAGGGCCCGACTAATCCTCTGGAACGGCGTTCCGACCCTGTCCCTGTCCGCGAGCGAAGCCGACAGCGGCTCCGTGCTGTGGGCCGGGATGGCGCAGGGACCGGCGGACAACCTGGCCTCGACGACCCTGTCCCAGCTGGATTCCTTTCGCGCGGAGCTGAGGGAACGGCGCGCCGATTGACTTGCCGCTCCGGCCGGTCTGGACCCGCGCCGCGGACCGACGCATTACAGCAGCCATGTCCGACCTGTTCCCGACCCCCTCCCCCGCCGATTGGCGCGGCCTGGCCGAAAAGGCGCTGAAGGGCCGCCCTCTGGAGAGTCTGGTGCATCTGGACACCGACGGGCTGGTCGTGCGCCCGCTCTATGCCGCGGTCACTGACGGGCGTCCGGTCAGGACCCCGCGCCCGTCCGACGCCGACGGCCGGGCGTGGGATCTGCGCACTGTGGTCGAGGGCGAGGAGCCGGGAGAGGTCAACGCGGCGGTGCTGTCCGACCTTGAAGGCGGGGCCGCCTCGGTCGTGCTCGGCGGCGGCGTGCTGGGCGACTCCGAGCCGCTGACCGCCGCCCTCGACGGCGTGGCGCTGGAACTCGCGGCCGTGGGGCTGGACGCCGGACTGTCGGGTCACGAGGCGGCGAACGCGCTCGCCGTGGCGGCCAAGGGGTCGCCCCGCGCCCGGCTGATGTTCCATATGGACCCGCTGTCGGCGTTCGCGGAAGCGGGCGCTGCGCCGCGCAGCGCCGGCGAGCATCTGACGTTGGCGGCCAACACCGCAGCGCGTCACGCCGGGGCCTATCCCGAGGCCCGGTTCTTCCTCGCTGGCGGCCGCGTGGCGCACGAGGCGGGGGGCTCGGCGGGACAGGAGCTCGGCTTCGCCCTCGCCAACGCCGCCGAACTGATCCGAGCGGCCCTCGCGGCTGGAATGACGGAGGCGCAGGCGCTGGCCGGGACGGTCGTCGGACTGTCGGTCGATCAGGAATATCTCGACGGATTGGCCAAGGTCCGGGCCGCGCGCCTGATGTGGCGCACCTTCAGCGGCGCCTTTGGAGCCGGGACGGCGGCGGTCATCGAGGCGCGCTCGTCGCGGCGGATGCTGTCCGCCCGCGATCCATGGCCCAACCTGCTGCGGCTGACGGCTGCGGGGTTCGCCGGCGCTGTCGGCGGGGCCGACGCCGTTGTTGTTGACGGTCTCGCCCGGGCGAACGGCCGACCCGACGCCTTCGCCCGGCGTCAGGCGCGCAACACCCAGCTGGTGCTGATGGAAGAGGCGCATCTGGGCCGGGTCGACGACCCCGCCTCCGGATCGTGGTTCCTCGACACCCGCACCCTCGACCTCGCCGAGGCGGGCTGGGCCGAGTTCCAGCGCATCGAGGGCGAGGGCGGGCTTGTCGCCTCGCTGCAGATCGGCGGCGTGCAGGCGCGCATCGCCGCCGCCCGGGCGGAGCGTGAGGCGGCGCTGGCCGGCGGCGCGGCCCACCTCGTCGGCGTGACCAAATTCGTCGACCCCGATCCTCGCCCGGCGCTGTTCGAGCCAGGGCCCTCGTCGCAGCCGGAGGGCGGCGGCGACACCTGCGAACCGCTGACGCCCATCCGCTTCGCCGAACCGTTCGAGACGCAGGCGTGGGAGGCCGCGCAATGACCGGGCCCGACTTCACCCGCATCCCGCTCGACCCGGGCGCCACCGGCGCCGGCCCGGCGCGTGAGCCGTGGAACACGCCTGAAGGCCTCACCGTGGCGACCGCCTACGGCCCGGACGCGTTGAAGGACCTGGGCGCCATCGACGGCCTGCCGGGGATCGCCCCCTATGTCCGCGGCCCCTATCCGACCATGTACGCGGGCAACCCGTGGACGATCCGGCAGTACGCGGGCTTCTCGACCGCCGAGGCGTCCAACGCCTTCTACCGGCGCAACCTCGCGGCGGGCCAGAAGGGCCTGTCGATCGCCTTCGATCTGGCCACCCACCGCGGTTACGACTCCGACCACCCGCGGGTGAAGGGCGACGTCGGCATGGCCGGCGTGGCCATCGACAGCATCTACGACATGCGGACCCTGTTCGACGGCATTCCGCTGGACCAGATGTCGGTGTCGATGACCATGAACGGCGCCGTCCTGCCGATCCTGGCCCTCTATGTCGTCGCGGCCGAGGAGCAGGGCGTGCCGCACGCGGCCCTGACCGGGACCATCCAGAACGACATCCTCAAGGAGTTCATGGTCCGCAACACCTACATCTATCCGCCCGGCCCCTCGATGCGGATCGTGTCGGACATCTTCGCCTGGACGGCCCGGCACACGCCGAAATTCAACTCCATCTCGATCAGCGGCTATCACATGCAGGAGGCCGGGGCCTCGGCAGATCTGGAGCTGGCCTACACCCTCGCCGACGGGGTCGAATATCTGAAGGCCGGGGTCGCGTCGGGCATGGACGTGGACCGGTTCGCGCCGCGGCTGAGCTTCTTCTGGGCCATCGGCATGAACTATTTCATGGAGGTGGCCAAGCTGCGCGCCGGTCGGCTGCTGTGGGCCGAGGCGGTGGCGAAGTTCGGCGCGAAGGATCCGAAGTCACTGGCCCTGCGCGCCCACTGTCAGACCTCGGGCTGGTCGCTGGCGGCGCAGGACGTGTTCAACAACGTGCC
>DASRWP010000354.1:0-4946 GCA_035654535.1 Brevundimonas sp. | reverse complement strand
GGGGGACCACGCGCAGCGTGGTGGAGGGGGCGATGGCCAGGGCCGGTGGATGGGGTTGCCCCCTCCACCGCCTTGCAGGCGGTCCCCCTCCCCCGTTTCGCTTTGCTCACGGGGGAGGAATGGATCGCCCGAAGGTGTATGAAGGTCCGATGTCGATAGACGCCACCCCGACAGTCTCCACAGCCCAGCCGGAAGACTTCTTCCAGCTGCTGAAGCCGCGCGTGATGTCGCTGGTGGTCTTCACCGCCGTCACCGGGCTGGTCGTGGCCAGGGGCGGCATCGACTGGATCTCGGCCTGTATCGCCGTCCTGTGCATCGCGGTGGGCGCAGGCGCGGCCGGGGCGCTGAACATGGCGCTGGAGGGCGAGACGGATGCCCTGATGCGCCGCACACGCGGGCGGCCAGTGGCGGCAGGGCGGGTCAACAAGAATGACGCTATGACCTTTGGCGTCGTACTGTCGATCTTCTCCGTCATGCTGCTGGGCATGGCGACGAACTGGCTGGCGGCCGGGCTGCTGGCCCTGACCATCGTCTATTACGCCGCCTTCTACACCCTGCTGCTGAAGCGCCGGACGCCGCAGAACATCGTCATCGGCGGCGCCGCGGGCGCCTTCCCGCCGGTGATCGGCTGGGCCGCCGCCACCGGTCAGGCGCCGTGGCAGGCGTGGCTGCTGTTCGCGATCATCTTCCTGTGGACCCCGCCGCACAGCTGGGCGCTGGCGCTGTATTCGGCCGGCGACTACGCCCGCGCCGGCATCCCCATGATGCCGGTTGCGAAAGGGGCGAAGAGCACCCGGCTGCAGGTGCTGGTCTATTCCCTGATCCTCGTCCCGGTGGCGATCGCCCCGGCCTTCGTCGGCCTCGGCGGACTGCTGTACCTAGCGGTCTCGGCCCTCGGAGGCCTCGGCTTCCTGCTGCTGGCCTTCCGCCTGTGGCGCAGCCACGCCGGCGACCAGCCCGACAAGGCCGAGGCCGTGGGGCGAGAGGTCGCATTGTATGATGTCCGCGCCGGGGCCAAACCGGCCCGCAACCTGTTCGCCTTCTCGATCCTGTACCTGATGGCGCTGTTCGCCGCCCTGCTGGTCGAGAGCCTGACCGCCATACCCGGACTGTAGCCCATGCGCCGCCTGACCCCTGAAGAGCTGAAAGCCCGCAAGAAGCGCAACCTCGCCATCGCGGGGGCGCTGGTGGGCTTCATCGTGCTGGTGTTCGGCGTCACCGTGCTGAACCTGAAGCGCAATCTGGACGCCCGCGAAGCCGCTATCGCGGCGGGCCAGCCGGTGGGCTACGCCGGATGAAGATGTCGCGGAACGCCATCGCTATCGCCTGCGCCCTCGGCGTCATGGCCATGACCGGCGCCGCCTTCGCGGCGGTGCCGCTATACCGGCTGTTCTGTCAGGTCACCGGCTTCGACGGCACGGTGAGGCGGGCCGAGGTCGCGCCGGACCAGGTGCTCGACCAGACGGTGCTGATCCGGTTCGACACCAATGTGCGCGGCGGCCTGCCCATGACCTTCCGCGCCGAACAGGTCACTCAGCGGGTGCGGATCGGCGAGACCGGCATGGCCTTCTTCGACGTCACCAACACCTCGGACCAGCCGATACAGGCGACCGCCGCCTACAACGTCGTGCCGGAGCGGGCCGGGCCCTATTTCCAGAAGCTGCAGTGCTTCTGCTTCGAGGGTCAGACGATCCAGCCGGGCGAGACCCTGAAATTCCCCGTCCAGTATTTCGTCGCCCCGGAAATGGCCACCGACCGCGAGAGCCGCGGGGTGGAAGAGATCACCCTCAGCTACACCTTCTATCCGACGCAGGGGTTCGATCAGGCGGCAAACGCCGGTTCTGCACCAATGCCCCAAACCTCTGGCGCGGCCGGATAGCCGACGCTATAGCCTGCCCAACGACTCTCGACTGATTTCAAGAGACCCTGATGGCCGACGCCCACGCCGCCCCGCATCACGACTACCATCTGGTGAACCCCAGCCCATGGCCGCTGGTTTCGTCCATCGCCGTGACCCTCATGATGGTCGGGGCCGTGGTCTGGATGAAGGGCCTTGTCGGCGAGGACGCGGGTCCGGTCGGCGCCGCCCTGCTGGGCAAGGGCCAGGCGGCGCTGTTCTTCGCCGGTTTCGCCGGCGTTCTCGTGTCGATGTTCGGCTGGTGGGCCGACGTGATCAAGGAAAGCCGCGGCGGCGATCATACGCCGGTCGTCTCGATCGGCCTGCGCTACGGCATGATGCTGTTCATCGCATCCGAAGTGATGTTCTTCGCCGCCTTCTTCTGGATGTTCTTCGAGATGGCGGTCTTCAACGAAGCCCGTGCGCAGATCCCGGAAGTCAGCAGCTGGGCCGACACCGCCGCGGCCTGGTCGACCTGGCCGCCGCGCGGCGTCGAGACGCTGAGCGCCTGGCAGCTGCCGTTGCTGAACACCGTCATCCTGCTGCTCTCGGGCACGACCGTCACCTGGGCTCACCACGCTCTGCAGGTCGGCGACCGCAAGGCCGCCAAGCTGGGTCTGTTGATCACCGTGCTGCTCGGTGTGCTGTTCACGGCGGTGCAAGCCTATGAATATTATCACATTATCCACGAGAATCTGTTCTTCAACGAAGAAGCTGCCAACGCCGGCCTTTACGGCTCGATCTTCTTCATGGCGACCGGCTTCCACGGCTTCCACGTCCTGATCGGCACCATCTTCCTGGCCGTCTGCCTTCTGCGCCTGCTGGTCGGCCAGATGAGCCCGGAGAAGCATTTCGGCTTCGAGGCCGCCGCCTGGTACTGGCACTTCGTCGACGTCGTTTGGCTGTTCCTGTTCGCCTTCGTCTACGTCACCTTCGGGTGACACCACCCACCCTTCGCTCATCCACGCGAACGCGGGGACCGGGTTCTTTGGGTGACGGGCACGGGAGGCTGTCCCGGCGACCGGTCCTGAAGCGACAGCGTCACCCCGGGCAGGACTGGCCCCCGCTTTCGCGGGGCTGAGCGCATGAGTGACGAACGCAGTCAGGTCCGCTTCCCGTGGCCGCTTACGATCGTCTGCGCCGGCGCCTTGGTGCTGCTGTGCGGGCTCGGGACGTGGCAAGTCCAGCGGATGCAGTGGAAGGACGGCCTGATCGCCAAGGCCGAGGCGGCGGCGTCGCGGCCCCCGGTTCCGGTCATGCAGGCCTACCGGCCTGACCAGGAGTTCCGCCGCGTCGTCATTGACTGCCCCGGTCTGGCGACAGCTCCCTTCGTTGAACTGCGCACGGTGGAGGCTGGCGAAGTCGGCGTCCGTCTGATCTCCGCCTGCGCCTTGCCGAGCACGCCCTTTGTGACCTTGGTGGACCGGGGATTCGTGCCCGAGACGGTCTCCGCGCGGCCCCGGGTGAGCCCATCAACCGGACCGGTCAGGATCATCGGCCAGCTGCGCATGCCGCCGAAACCGTCGCGGTTCGCTCCGCCGCCTGAAGGCGACATCTTCTACGGTCGCGATCACCGCGCGATGGCCACCGCGCTGGGCGTCGATAAATGGCTGGCGAGCCCAATGATTTTCGCGCTGACGTCCTCGAACCCCGAATGGCCCGCCCTGAGGCCTTCCGCCCCGCCGCCGGCCTTCTCGAACAACCATCTCGGCTACGCCCTGACGTGGTTCGGACTGGCGCTGGCGGTGATCGGCTTCTACATCGCGCTGTTCCGCCGAAAGCTCAGCTCCTGACCGCCGCACTCCACACCCTATCCAACGGCGTCCGCGTCGTCTGCGACCCGATGCCGGGGCTGCGCACCCTCGCCCTGACCGTCGCCGTCCGCGGCGGGGCCAAGTGGGAGAGCGAGGCCACCTCCGGCTGGTCCCACTGCCTCGAACATCTGGTGTTCAAGGGCGCCGGCGACATGGGCGCGCGAGACATCGTCGAGCGCATCGAGGCCGAGGGCGGTTCGCTGAACGCCGCCACCGGCTACGAGCGCACCAGTTTCGAGGTGCGGGCCCTGGACGGCTCGCTGCCGCTGGCCATGCAGGTGGTCTCGGACCTCGTCTTCCGTCCCACGCTGGACGCTGACGAGATCGAGCGGGAGAAGGACGTGGTGGCGCAGGAGATCGCCGAGGCCTTCGACACGCCCGACGACCACGTGTTCGAGATGGCCCAGACGAAGGCGTTCTCCGGCCAGCCCCTCGGGCGGCCGATCCTGGGCTCCGTCGCCAGCTTGAAGCCGATCACCCGGGCCGCGATCTCGGACTGGCGGGCGCGGCTCTATTCTCCCGACCGGATGGTGGTGGCGGTGTCCGGCGCCGTGAACGAGGCCGAGCTGCTGGACCTTGCGGAGCGCTGGTTCGGCCGGGAGACCGCGACCCCCGCCGAGCCTCCCGCGGTCCCGCGTTTCACCGGCGGCGACGCGGCCCTGTCGCGCCGGATTGAGCAGGCCAACATCGTCTTCCAGCTGCCCGCCCCTTCGGCGGTTGATCCGGCCTATGCGGCGGCGCGGCTGATGACCGAAATCCTCGGCGGCGGCATGGCCTCGCGGCTGTTCCAGAGCGCGCGCGAGGAGCGGGGGCTGGCCTATGCCATCGACGCGTATCACGAGCCCTACGAGGACGCGGGCGTGCTTGGCATCTATGCAGGCGCAGCGGCCGACCGGGCGGTGGAGCTGGCGCGGGTGTGCGCCGTCGAGCTCAAGGCGCTGGCCGACCTGGGGCCGACGGCGGCGGAGCTGGCGCGAGCGAAGGCGGTCCTGAACGCCGGCCTGTGGATGTCGGATGAAAGCCCGGCGGCGCGGGCCGGGCGGCTGGCCGCCCAGGTGCTGATCTTCGGCGCGCCGATCCACTCGGAAACCATGGCTGAGCGAACGCTCGCCCAGACGGTGGAGACGGTGCGCGCCGCTGCGCGTCGCTGCCTTTCCGAAAGCGTCGCCGCGACTGCGGTGCTGGGGCCGAAGGCGGCGGCGCCCGCGGGCAGGGCGTTCCGCGAGGCTCTTTTC
>DASRWP010000353.1:0-3559 GCA_035654535.1 Brevundimonas sp. | reverse complement strand
CCTCCTCCCCGCCTGCTCCCGTCGCCGCTGTCGGAGTCGTCTGTCTGAGAGGCGACGAAGTGCTGCTGATCCGTCGCGGAAAGCCGCCGCGGAAGGGAGAGTGGAGTCTTCCGGGCGGGCGCATCGAATACGGAGAACGGGCGACCGACGCTGCGCTGCGGGAACTGCGCGAGGAGACGGGTGTCGAGGCCGAGATCAGCGGCCTGCTCGATGTAGTGGACGGCGTCTTCCCCGAGGAAGGACGCCACTACGTCCTGATCGATTTCGGGGCCGTGTGGCTGGCGGGCGAGCCGGTCGCCGGCGACGACGCTGTCGAGGCCCGCTTCGTGGCGCTTGCCGACGCGGAAGGCCTGATCGGCTGGGGCGAGACCCGACGAATCATCGCCCTGGCCGCCTCGAAACGGTGAAGATTACGGGGATGTCATCTTTCACAGTCCGGTTTCCGTGGCGCTCCGGCGCCGAAATGCTAACCTGAACGCGACCGGGAGGCTCCATGGACACGTCACTACTCTTCACCCTCGCCCTGCTTGCGCTGGCCTTTGTGCTGCTGTTCAGCGTCGTCAAGATCGTGCCGCAGGGCCGTGAATTCACTGTGGAACGCTTCGGCAAATACACCAGAACCCTCAGCCCCGGCATCAGCCTGCTGACGCCGTTCGTGGAGCGGATCGGCCGTCGCATGAACATGATGGAGCAGGTCCTCGACGTGCCTCAGCAAGAGGTGATCACCAAGGACAACGCCATGGTGAAGGTCGACGCCATCGTCTTCATCCAGGTCATGGACGCCGCGCGCGCCGCTTACCGGGTCGAGAACCTGCCTTACGCCATCACCCAGCTGTGCTCGACCAACCTGCGCACCGTCGTCGGCTCGATGGACCTCGACGAGGTTCTTTTCCAGCGGGACAACATCAACTCGCGACTGCTGACGGTGATCGACGCCGCGACCGAGCCGTGGGGCGTCAAGGTCAACCGCATAGAGATCAAGGACCTCAGCCCCCCCGCGGACATCACCAACGCCATGGCGCGCCAGATGAAGGCCGAGCGGGAGCGCCGCGCGGTCATCACCGAGGCCGAGGGCGAGAAACAGGCGGCCATCGCCCGCGCAGAGGGCGCCAAGCAGTCGGCCATCCTGCAGTCGGAAGGCCGCAAGGAAGCCGCCTTCCGCGACGCCGAGGCCCGGGAACGGGCGGCCGAGGCCGAGGCCAAGGCGACGGCGATGGTGTCGCAGGCCATCGCTGCAGGCGACGTCAACGCTATCAACTACTTCGTCGCACAGAAGTACGTCGAGGCGTTCGCCGAGCTCGCCCGCAATCCTACGGCCAAGACGGTGATCGTCCCCGCCGAGATGGGCGGCCTGGTCGGCACCATCGCCGGTCTGGGCGAGCTTGTCGGCCTCGCTCGTGACCAGCAGCAGGCCCGCCGCGACACCCCACCGGCGCCGCCGCGCGGCGCCGCGCCCGCTCCGCCTCGCCCGCCGCGCCCGCCCGCCGGCGGCTCCGTTCCCAGATCGGAATAAGCCATGGAAGCCCTGATCGATCTTCACGCGGCCCAACCCTACTGGATCTGGCTGGCGATCGGCGTGGCCCTGCTGGCCATAGAGGCCGCCTTCTCGACCGAGTGGCTGTTGTGGCCCGCCGTCGCGGCCGGAATGGTCGCGGTTCTGACCGTGATCGGCCTGCCGCTGAGTCTCATCGGCGAGGTGGCGGTGTTCGCGGTCCTGACCGTCATCCTGACGCTGCTGTCGCGCCGGTTGATCCAGCGGGTCAACCCGACCGACAGTCCTGACATTAATGCCCGCGAAGGCCGCTTGGTCGGCCAGCGCGCCCAGGTGGTCCAGCCGTTCGTGAACGGGCGCGGCCGGGTGTTCGTCTCGGGCGCGGAGTGGATCGCGGAGATGGACGGGGCCGTGGCTCTGGCCGGTGAAACGGTGGTGGTTGAAGCGATCGACGGACCGAAGCTGAGAGTTCGCCCCGTCTAACGGGGGAGTTCATCGATCCCGCGATTCGCCAACTGGTCAGCGCGCTCGTTCAGTTCGTGCCCCGCGTGGCCCTTGACCCAGTGCCATTTGACCTCGTGGCGCGCACGGGCCTCATCGAGGCGCCGCCAGAGGTCCTCGTTCTTGACCGGCTTCCTGTCCGCTGTCTTCCAGCCGCGCGCCTTCCACGGCCCGATCCATTTGGTGATGCCGTCCATGACGTAGCGGCTGTCCGTATGCAGATCGACGCGGCACGGTCGCGTCAGTGCCTCCAGCGCGCTGATGGCGCCCATCAGCTCCATGCGATTGTTGGTGGTCAGCGGTTCGCCGCCACACAGCTCCTTCTCGTGTCTCTGTCCGGTCTGCAGGATTGCTCCCCAGCCGCCCGGCCCGGGGTTGCCCTTGCAGGCGCCGTCGGTGTGGATGATGACGTGGCTCATGGCGCGTCCCTAACAGGTTCGCTTGGCGTTGCGCAGCCAAGCGGCCTATATGCGCGTAAGTCTTGAAGACAGGCCGCGTGGTGGCCAGCGGTGGAGAGATAGTCGTGGGTTCATTCAGCATCTGGCACTGGGCCATCGTTGCCGTCATCGTCCTTCTGCTGTTCGGTGGACGAGGCAAGCTGTCCGGCCTGATGGGCGACGCCGCCAAGGGCGTCAGGGCCTTCAAGGACGGCCTCAAAGATACCGACGAAGGCAAGCCCGCCGATGAGCGCGCCGGCGCCCTGCCCCGCACCGATGCCGAAAAAGAAGACCTGAAGTCGTAGGTCGCGGCCTGACGGCGGAGACCTGACGCATGGGTGGCCTTGGCCCCGGGATCGGGGGCGGCGAATATCTCATCATCGCGATCGTGGCCCTGCTGGTGGTGGGGCCCGAACGGCTGCCTTTGCTTCTGCGCAAGCTGGGCAAGATGGTGTCGAAGGCCCGCTCCATGGCCAATGAGTTCCGCTCGAACTTCGACGAGATGGCGCGCCAGTCCGAGCTGGACGACCTGCGCAAGGAGGTCGAGGCCCTGCGCAGCGGTCAGGGCATGCACGCGTTGGGCGCGGACGCCGACGCGGCCTTCCGTGATATCCGCGACGAGTTGAATAGCCCGGTCAACGCAGTGCCCGCGCCCCCGCCGCAGGCCATGCTCGGCGCGCCGGACGAGTGGCCGGATAGCTCGCCGGTCATGGCTCCACTCGAGGTCTCGACGGAGCCCGCCCCCTCCAAGCCGCGCAAGCCCCGCGCCAAGGCGGCGTCGACGACTGCCGCCAAACCGGCAGCCCGGAAGCCCCGTGCGTCCAGGCCGAACAAGGTGGACCTGTGAGCGCGCTCGACCAGGACGAGGCGGAGATCGAGGCGTCGCGTGCGCCATTGATGGATCACCTGATCGAATTGCGGGGCCGGCTGGTGATCTGCGTCGTCGCCTTCGTCCTCGCCTTCCTCGTCTGCTTCTATTTCGCCAGCCCGCTCTACATCTTTCTGGTGAAGCCCTATGTCGTGGCCAGTGCTATGTACGCGGCCCAGGGCGCTCACGGATCCCCGCTTGAGCTGATCTCGGTCATGGCAGGCTTCAAGCCCATCCCGGGGGGCCAGCCGCAGGCCGCGC
>DASRWP010000352.1:0-4182 GCA_035654535.1 Brevundimonas sp. | reverse complement strand
GGTTGGTCCCGTAGGTCAGGCCGTTCTCGCGCGCGAATTTGGCCGCAACGGCGGCTTTCAGTTCGGGAAGGCCGTCGACATCGGTGTATTTGGTTTCGCCCCGGCGGATCGCGGCGATGGCCGCGTCCTTGATATTGTCGGGCGTGTCGAAGTCCGGTTCGCCCGCACCGAGGCCGAGCACGTCGCGACCTTCCCGCTTCAGCTCGCGCGCCCGCGCGGTCACCGCCAGGGTGGCCGAGGGCTTTACGCGCGCAAGCGCGGCCGACTGCAGGTTGGACATGGCGACTCCAGAGCGGGTGCTTTCCTTAAGCAGATGCGATGAGGTGATCAAACCGCGCTCGCTCGCGGACATGCGCACGGGGTGCTAATCCGCATCGATGTCGCGGATTCTCGACTTCATCCTCAACATGGAAGGCCGGCGCTGGCGGGCGGCGCTGGCGACGGCGCTGTTGCTCGGGGCGACGGTTGGGCTGCTCATGCTCGGCAAGAGCCAGTTCGGGCTGGCGGCGGAGGAGAAGCTGGAGGCGTGGTTGCAGGGCTACGCCGGCAGCCCCTGGGCCTTCGCCATAACGATGGTCCTGTTCGTCGCCGCGGCCTTCATCGGCGTGCCCCAGTTCATTCTGATCGCCGCCTGCGTGGTCGCCTTCGGACCGTGGCTCGGCTTTGTTTACAGCTGGGTCGCGACGATAGGGTCGGCCGGCGTCACCTATTGGCTGGGGCGCGGACCCACGGCGCGGCTGGTGGATCGCTACGGCGGCCGCACGATGAGCCGGCTCAAGGGCTTCATCGGCAAGAACGCCTTCTACGCCAGCTTCATGATCCGCAACGTGCCTTCCGCGCCCTTCATCGTCGTCAACATGGCGTTCGGAGCCGCGCGGGCGGGCTTCTGGTCGTACCTGTCCGGCTGCGCGTTGGGCGTGCTTCCGAAGACGGCGCTGGTGTCTTTTTTCGGCGGGGCGGTGGTCTCGGCAGTGAGCGGCGACGGCGTCTGGACTTCGCTGATTCTGGCCGGCGTGGCCGTCGTCTGGCTCGGCCTGATGCTGGCCGTGCGCGAACTGGTGAAGCGACGGGAGCGCGCTGCCGGAATCGAATAATAGATACAGTACTTGTTGCTGATCGCCGGACGGCCTATCTGCTGTTCCCCACCACTCGAGGAGACGATCATGCTGAAGCTGTACTACTCGCCCGGCGCCTGCGCCCTGGCCTCCCACATCGCGCTTGAAGAAGCCGGCGCGGAGTACGAGCGGGCCAGGGTGGACCTGAAGGCAGGCGAGCAGAGGACGCCGGACTATCTCGCGATCAATCCGGCCGGAGCGACGCCCGCCCTTCAGACCGACGAGGGCGTGCTGACCGAGAATGCGGTCATCATGGCCTATGTCGCCGGGCTTAATCCTCGGGCCGGTCTGGCGCCCGACGCCTCCAGCTTCGCCTTCAGCAAGATGCAGTCGCTGAACGGCTGGCTCGGCTCCAGCCTGCACCCCGCTCTGGGCCGGCTGATGTTCAGCCGCCCGCCGCTGGAAGGGGAGGCGAAGGAGGGCGCCCTCAAGATGGCGCTGGGCAAGCTGGATGCGCTCGAGAATCACCTGTTCGTCGGCCCGTGGGCGACCGGCGACGCCTATACGGTCGCGGACGGTTAGGTCTCGGTCTTCACCCGCTGGTCCAGGCAGGCGGGGCTGCTTGACGTGGGCCGCTACCCGAACCTGAACCGCCATCTGGACGCGGTGCAGGCGCGGCCTGCGGTGCAAAGGGTTCTCGAGGCCGAGGGCATTCCCGCCGTCTGAAGCTTGACTGACGGCATCGTGATGAAGCCGGGGGCGGATGTCCGCTCCCGGTGCGTCAGCTTGTCCGCCGCAGGCCTTCAAAGGGGTTGTAATCCCCCCCGCACACGGGCAAACGGGCCGGAAGGTCGGCCAGGCGACAACGATCAGGATGCTGTGCGTATGGGGATGCGTGCGGCTGGGGCGTCGCCGAAGCGGACCGATACAGACCCAGCCCCCCGAGGTCGCCTTGGGGCCGAATGAACGGTATCCCAAGCCCATGTTCTCCAGCATTTTCGGCGCGATCTCCAACGACATCGCTATCGATCTCGGCACCGCCAACACCCTGATCTACATGAAGGGCAAGGGCATCGTGCTCAACGAGCCCTCGGTGGTCGCGCTCCGGAACGTCGGCGGCCGCAAGATCGTCCACGCGGTCGGCCTCGAGGCCAAGCAGATGCTGGGACGCACCCCGGGTCACATGGAAGCCATCCGCCCCATGCGCGACGGAGTCATCGCCGACTTCGAAGTCGCCGAGGAGATGATCAAACACTTCATCCGCAAGGTTCATAACCGCCGCGGTTTCGTGAATCCCAAGATCATCGTCTGCGTCCCGTCGGGCGCTACGGCGGTCGAGCGCCGCGCGATCAACGACAGCTGCCTGAACGCCGGCGCCCGCCGCGTCGGCCTGATCGACGAGCCCATGGCGGCCGCGATCGGCGCCGGCCTGCCGATCCACGAGCCGACCGGGTCCATGGTCGTTGATATCGGCGGCGGCACCACCGAGGTTGCCGTGCTGTCGCTGTCGGGCATCGTCTATTCGCGCTCGGTCCGCGTCGGCGGCGACAAGATGGACGAGGCGATCATCTCGTACATGCGCCGCAACCATAACCTGCTGATCGGCGAGACAACCGCCGAGCGGATCAAGAAGGACATCGGCACCGCCCGCATCCCCGCCGACGGCGAGGGCCTTTCGATCGACGTCAAGGGCCGCGACCTGATGCAGGGCGTTCCGCGCGAGGTGCGCATCTCGGAACGCCAGGCCGCCGAAGCGCTCGCCGAGCCGGTGACCCAGATCGTGGAAGCCGTGAAGGTGGCGCTGGAAGCCACGCCGCCAGAGCTTGCCGCCGACATCGCCGACAAGGGCATCATGCTGACAGGCGGCGGCGCCCTGTTGCGCGGCCTCGACGTCGAGATCCGCGACCACACCGGCCTGCCGGTCTCGGTCGCAGACGATCCGCTGTCCTGCGTCGCGATCGGTTGCGGCCGCGTGCTCGAGCACCCGCGCTGGATGAAGGGCGTCCTCGACTCGGCCCTCTGAGATCAGTCGAAACACCGCCTCAAATCCCTGTCATAGGGCGCTGGCGCCGGTTCCTTGCGAACCGGATTTTGCGATAGGCTGTCACAGGTCGGCGGGGGGCGTCCCGCTGATTCCCTCTTTTCAGGAAGGCGCGCCGTGGCGTTTCGCGACGGACCGTTCGAGAACATCAAGGTGCCGCTGGTCTGGACCGCGGCGGTCGCAGTCGTGCTCGCCGCAATCGGCTGCATCCTGCTGCTGATCAGCGACGCCCGCGCCCAGACGTCTCCCTATCAGAATGTCCGGTCGGGCGCAGAGGCCGTCGCCGGCCCGGTCGGCGGCGTCTTCGCCGCTCCCGTGCGGTGGTTCGGTCAGGCGACCGGACATGTGGGCGGCTATTTCTTCGCTGTGTCGGAGAACCGACGGCTCAAGCAGGAACTGGTCGAACTCCGCGCCTGGCGCCACGACGCAATCGCGCTCAAAAACGTCAACCAACGTTACGAGGCCATGCTGGGCATCCGGCCGGAGCCCCCGGTCCCGATGCTGACGGCGCGAGCGATTCAGGACACGCGCGGACCCTTCTCGCGGGCACGCCTGATCGACACGGGCGCCTCGCGGGGCGTCAAGGTCGGCAATCCGGTGATCAACGAGCACGGCCTGGTCGGCCGGGTCGCGGGCGTCTCTCCCAATATCAGCCGGGTCGTGCTGTTGACGGACGTCGCCAGCCGCACTCCGGTGCTGGTCGACCGCACCGACGCGCGCGCTCTGCTGACGGGGGATGGCAGCGACAATCCCCGCCTTGAGTTCGTCCGTGGCGTCGGCTCGGTTCAGGCGGGTGACCGCATACTGTCGTCCGGTGACGGCGGCGCCTTCCCGCGCGGCGTGCCCATCGGCGTCGCCGCCAAGGGCATCGACGGGACATGGCGGGTCAAGCTGTTCAGCGACCGGGGCGCCATCGACTACGTCCGCATCATGCTGTTCGAGGATTTTGCCCAGCTGATAGCGCCCGAGGCGCTCAACGCGCCGCCGCTGGCGGCTCTCGGAACGTTACGCGCCCCAACCGCCGCGGAAGCCGGGGCCATCGCGGACGCCGCCGCCCGACGCGCCGCCGCCCGGAGCCAGACGCCG
>DASRWP010000351.1:0-3571 GCA_035654535.1 Brevundimonas sp. | reverse complement strand
GGCGATTGGTCCGACGTCTTCGACGGCATGATCGAAGGCTGGATTTCCTTCACATGGCAGTTGGCCTTCGCCTTCGCCCGTCACCCGGGCCAGACGCGCCGGACCCTGTTCTTCTCCGGCCCTCCCCGCGAAAACCGGCTCGGCCGCTCGCTGCTGGGGCTGGACGCCGCGCCGGCTGCGGGGGAACCGTGGGCCGGTCCGCTCGGCCCGGACGTGACCAACGGCGAAGTCTGGTTCACTGCCCGGCATCAGATGGGCATGACCGGCGACGTCTGGGGAGACGGCCTGCTGGTGGTGGTCGACCAGCCTCCGGCGGAAAACAAGCCCCGCGGTTCGACCATGCTGACGCTCACCACCTACGGGCTGTCAGAGGCGGCGCTCGCCGACCTCCGGGCGCGCTGGCAAACATGGTGGGACGAACGCTTCGAGACCGTGGCCCCGGGCTGCGACTAGGCCGCCCCAGCCACCCTTGCGAGATCGGTGGTGATGCGCTCAGCCACCTTGAGCCGTTCTGCGGCGGTATCCCACTCGCCTTTTACGACGATCTTCTGATCCGGCCGGATCTTCCAGAAGGCGTGGTTCTTCTGGATCAGGCCTATCAGCCCCATCGGATTGGGGAAGCTGTTGTCGCGCAGCGTCAGGACCGCGCCCTTGGGCCCGATATCGATCCGCTCGATGCAGGCCGTCTTGCAGTTCGCCTTGATGCCGACGATGCGCAGCAGTTGTTTGGCCTCGTCGGGCAACGGCCCGAAACGGTCGATCAATTCGGCTGCCAGCGCCTCGCGGCTCTCCGAGTTTTCGGCGTCTGACAAACGGCGATACAGGCTGAGGCGGACGTTGAGGTCCGGGACGTAATTCTCTGGAATCAGGACCGCTGCGCCCACATTGATGGCCGGGGACCAGCCACGGTCCGGCACGCTTGCGCCTTCACCCGACTGACGCAGTTCGGCCACGGCGTCCTCGAGCATCTGCTGATACAGCTCGACGCCGACCTCGCGGATATGACCCGACTGCTCGTCGCCCAGCAGGTTCCCGCCGCCGCGCTGGTCAAGATCGTGGCTGGCCAGCTGGAAGCCGGCGCCGAGGTTGTCCAGCGACTGCAGCACCTGAAGGCGCCGCTCGGACGACAGGCTGATCGGCTTGTCTGGCGGCGTCGTCAGATAGGCGAAGGCGCGCGCCTTGGCCCGCCCGATCCGCCCGCGGATCTGGTGCAGCTGTGCCAGACCGAACATATCGGCCTTGTGCACGATCAATGTGTTAGCCGTCGGAACATCGAGTCCCGACTCAACGATCGTGGTCGACAGCAGCAGGTCGTAGCTGCCGTCGTAGAAGGCGCTCATCACGTCTTCGAGCTGGGTCGGCGACATCTGCCCGTGGCCGACCACGAACTTGATCTCCGGCACCTTTTCGCGAAGAAACCGCTCGATGTCCGGCAGGTCCGACAGCCGCGGCACGACGTAATAGGCCTGTCCGCCGCGGTATTTCTCGCGCAGCAGCGCCTCGCGCACCAGGACAGGATCCCACGGCGTGACATAGGTGCGCACCGCCAGCCGGTCGACAGGCGGCGTGGCGATGATCGACATCTCGCGGATGCCCGAGAGGGCCATCTGCAGCGTCCGCGGGATCGGCGTGGCGGTCAGCGTGAGCAGGTGAACGTCGGCCCGCAGGGACTTCAGCTTCTCCTTGTGCTTGACGCCGAAATGCTGCTCCTCGTCGACGATCACGAGGCCGAGGTCCTTGAACCCGACCTGTTCGCTCAGCACCGCATGGGTGCCAACAACGATCTCGAACGACCCGTCCTTCAGCCCCGCCCGCGTCTCCGCCGCGTCCCTCGCCGTGACCATCCGCGACAGGTGCCGGACATTGATCGGCCAGCCGGCGAAGCGCTCGCTGAAGGTCTTGAAATGCTGGCGGGCCAGCAGGGTGGTCGGGCAGACCACGGCCACCTGCTGGCCGGTCATGGCCACCACGAATGCGGCGCGAAGGGCCACTTCGGTCTTGCCGAAGCCGACGTCGCCACAGATCAGGCGATCCATCGGCGTACCCTTGCCGAGATCCTCCAGCACGTCGCCGATGGCGTTCAGCTGATCGTCTGTCTCCTCGTAGGGGAAGCGGGCGCAGAACTCGTCGAACAGCCCCTGCAGCGGCACGATGGGGTCCGAGGTCCGCAGCGAGCGCTTAGCCGCCAGGGCGATCAGGCCTTCAGCCATGTCGCGCAGGCGCGCCTTGGCCTTGGCCTTCCGCGCCTGCCATCCGGCGCCGCCCAGCCGATCCAGCTGCGCCCCGTCGCTGTCGCTGCCGTAGCGGGTGAGCAGGTCGATGTTCTCGACGGGCAGATACAGTTTGCTGTCGCCGGCGTAGAGCAGCTCGAGGCAGTCGTGCGGCGCCTCCTGAATCTCAAGCGTCTTCAGCCCTTCATAGCGGCCGATGCCATGATCGAGGTGGACGACCAGATCGCCGGTGGTGAGCGCCGACGCTTCGGCAAGGAAGTTCGACGCCCGGCGCTTCTTGCGTGGCCGCGCCAGCCGGTCGCCGAGGATGTCGGTCTCCGAGATGACCGCCACCGCGTCGGTCTCGAAGCCATGCTCGACCGGCAGAACCCCCCGCAGGTAGATGTCCCTCGGCGCCGTCAACACATCGGCCCAGCCGCGCACCGGCAGGACGTGCTCCAGCCCGTGGTCGGCCAGCATGGCGGCCAGTCGCTCGGACGAGCCTTCGGTCCACGAGGCGAACAGGACGCGCTTGCCCGCCTTGTTCACCGCCTGCGCGTGTCGCGCGACGGCCTCGAACAGATTGACGCTGTCCTGCGCCCGCTCGGCGGCGAAGCTCCGGCCCAGCCGCCCGCCGGCGTCCTCACCGGATCCCTGAAAGGCCGACATCCGCCGAACCCAGCGCCCTGCCAGGGCCGCGTTCCAGTCCGCCTCTGTCAGATAGAGCCGCTCGGGCGGCAGGGCCCGATATGCCGCCCCCCCCTTGCCCATGGCCGCGTCCCTGCGCGCCTCCCATGCGTCGCGCGTAAGGGTCCATCGCTCGGCCCGCGCCGCCTCGGCCTGATTGTCGAGGAACACCCGGGCCTCGTCGGGCAGATAGTCGAACAGGGTTTCCAGCCGCTCGTAGAGCAGCGGCAGCCAGTGCTCCATGCCCTGGCGGCGCGCGCCCTCGCTGATCGCCGCGTAGAGCGGGTCGTCCCCGGCGGCGCCGAACAGCTCCAGATAGCCGGTGCGGAAGCGCGAGATGCTGTCGGCGTCGAGCAGGGCCTCCGACACCGGCGCGAGGGATACGTCCCGAAGTTGCCCGGTCGAGCGCTGCGTGCCGGCGTCGAACGTGCGGATCGACTCCAGCTCCGAGCCGAACATGTCGAGGCGCACAGGCTCCTCAAACCCGGGCGGAAACACGTCGATGACGCCGCCACGGACGGCGAATTCACCCCGTTCGGACACCGTGGAGGCGCGCATATAGCCGTTTGCGGCGAAGTATCGCTCGAGCGCCGCCGTATCGAGCTCCAGCCCGACCGTGGTCTCGAAGCCCGCCCCGCAGGTCACTTCGCGCGGCGGCGTCCGCTGCATGGCGG
>DASRWP010000350.1:0-4329 GCA_035654535.1 Brevundimonas sp. | reverse complement strand
AGTCGCGGTAGGTCAGGTCGGCGGCGTTGCGGACGGTGTGGCAGACCACGACCTGTCCGAAGCGGGCATAGGTGTCGGGATCGCGCGCAACGCTGATCCAGGGCGCGAGGCCCGTCCCGGTTCCGATCAGCCACAGCCGCTCGCCGCCGGTCAGGGCGTCGAGCACGAGGGTGCCGGTGGGCTTCTTGCCCATCAGCACCGTGTCGCCGGCCCGGATCTTCTGCAGCCGCGACGTCAGCGGCCCGTCGGCCACCTTGATCGACAGGAACTCCAGCTGCTCGTCCCAGCACGGGCTGGCGATGGAATAGGCGCGCAGCACAGGCTTGCCGCCGTCTTCGCCCGGCAGGCCGATCATCACGAACTCGCCCGAGCGGAAGCGGAAATCCTCGGGCCGTGCGATGGCGAAGCTGAACAGCTGATCGGTCCAGTGCTTGACCCACAGCACCTCGAGCTCGTGGAACGGCGAGGCGCGGGCCACGGATGTTGAAAGGGCGGCGTTAGTCATTGGCGCCGTCTTTAGGGTCAGACGCCGCCGCGGGGAAGGGCGGCGGTGTCGCGGAGCGGTCTCTCGTCAATACGCGCGGAATGAGGATGACGGCGGCGGAAACGCCCGCTAGCGTCCGCACCATGCGCAACAAGCTTCTCGTCTCGACCCTGTCCCTGGCCGCCCTGTCGCCTTTCACCGCCGCTCTGGCGCAGACGCCGAACCCGGCCATCCTCACCCCCGAACGCGTCTTCGCCAATCCCAGCCTCGCCGGGCCTGTGGCCCGAGGCGTCACCCTTTCTCCCGACGGAGAGCTGGTGGCCTTTCTGAGATCGCGCGAGGATGATGTCGACGTGCTGGATCTGTGGGCCGCCCCGACCGGGGAGGGCGAGCCGTTCAAGCTGATCGACGCCCGGGCGCTTGTCCCGGACGCAGGCGAACTGTCCGAAGCCGAAAAGGCCCGCCGCGAGAGGATGCGGATCAGCCAGCGGGGCGTGGTCGAATACTCGTGGGACCAGCAGGGCCGCTATATCCTCGCGCCGCTCGAGGGCGACATTTTTCTGGCTGGCCGCGACGGGGCCGTGCGCCGCCTGACCGAGACAGAGGCGGACGAGATCGACGCCAAGGTGTCGCCAAAGGGCAATTTCGTTTCTTTCGTGCGCGATCAGGACCTGGTCGTGCTGGGGATCGACGGCGAGCGCGAGACCGCGATCACGACCGACGGCGACGGGCTGATCACCTGGGCCACCGCCGAATTCATCGCCCAGGAGGAGATGGATCGCGACACTGGCTACTGGTGGAGCCCGGACGAACGGTACATCGCACTGCAGCGCACTGACGAGTCGACCGTCGACGTCATCCCGAGGCTGGACATCACCGGCGGCGGGGCGACCGTGATCCAGCAGCGCTATCCGCGCGCGGGACGCCCGAATGCGGTGGTCGAACTCTATGTGCACGATCGCCAGACCGGCCGGCGGACAAAGGTCGATCTGGGCGCCGACCCCGACATCTATCTGGCGCGGGTCAACTGGTCGGCCGATGGACAGACCCTGTACGTCCAGCGACAGTCACGCGATCAGAAAACCTTGGACCTGCTGAGCATTGTTCCGGCCACGGGCGCCTCGCGCGTGATCCTGACTCAGTCGTCGGACGCATGGGTGCCCCTGAACAGCGACTTCACCGCCCTCGACGACGGCAACTTCATCTGGTCGTCCGAGGAGACAGGGTGGAAGCACCTGTACCTGTATGATCGCGACGGCGTCCTGCTACGGCCGATCACTCACGGTCCGTGGCCGGTAAAGAGCCTGAACGGCGTCAACCAGCAGACCGGCGATGTCTTCTTCACGGCCTCGTTTGGATACGCCGAGAGGCCTGAGGGGGTCACCGGCGGACACAGCGCCTGTCCGCTGCCGGGCGGCCGCGTCGTCATGTGCGATGTCCAGGGTGAGCGGCCGACGATCCAGCGGCTGTGGCGCGCCTCGCTGAACGAACTGCGCCGCGCCCAGCCGGTGACCTCCGACGGGGGCTGGTGGGCGGCGTCGATGAACAAGACCGGCACGGCCTTTGTCGGCAACTATTCCGACCTAGACACGCCGACGCAGTCGGGGCTGTACCGCGCCGACGGCAGCTTCGTGCGCTGGATCGAGGAGAACCGGCTGGACGAGAGCCATCCGTTCTGGCCCTACGCCTCGCGACGCCAGACGCCGACGTTCGGGACCTTGGACAGCGACGGCGAGATGCTGGTCTGGCAGATGACCACGCCGCCGGGGTTCGACCCGTCGAAACAGTATCCGGTGGTCATGCAGGTGTATGGCGGGCCCTCGGGCGGCGGCGTCAAACAGGCCTGGCAGGGAGCTACCAACCAACTGCTCACCGAGGCCGGCTACATCGTCTTCCGCATGGACAACCGCGGCGAGGGCGACCGGTCGGCGGCTTTCAAACAGGCGCTCTATCTCAAGATGGGCCAGCCCGAGATCGAGGATCAGGTGCTCGCCGCCAACTATCTGCGATCTCTGCCCTTTGTGGACGACAACCGGATCGCGGCCATGGGCTGGAGCTACGGCGGCTTCATGACCCTGCATATGTTGACCGAGCCGCAGATGGGTCTGGCCTCGGCCATATCCGGGGCCCCCGTCACCGACTGGAGCCTGTACGACACCCACTACACCGAGCGCTTCATGTCCACGCCGCAGGCCAATGCCGAGGGTTACACGGCCTCTGATGTGGTCGACCAGCTGGACAGCCTGACCGGGCGACTGTTGCTGATGCACGGAATGGCGGACGACAACGTCATCTTGGAAAACTCGACGCGTGCGATCGATGCCCTGCAGGCCTCGTCCACGCCCTTTGAACTGATGCTCTACCCCGGCCAGCGCCACGGCATCCGGGGCAATGAAAGGCAGCTCCAGCAATGGCGCACGTATCTCGACTTCCTCGATCGGACCGTCGGCTCAAGGGCGCCGGCTGCGAATGACTGAGCCGCGTTTCAGGACCGCCCGTCGGATCGCGCCGGCGGCGCTCATAACCGCCCTGTTGGCCTGTCAGGGTTGCACGGCGGCACAGGCCCCCGCGCCCCTGTCCCATGCCGGCGCCGGGACTGACGGGCCCTGCCGACCGTTCTCCAGCCTGTCGCCCGGTGAACGGCGAGGGGCTGAAATGCTTCTCCAGGGCTCCGACCGGCGGGCCGACGATCCCGGAGTTTGCGTGCGGGTCATCCCGCCGCGAAACATCGGCGGCGGGGAGGGAATCTGCATTGACGGGCCAGGGCCCAATCAACGCGAATGCATCGAACGCTTTGCGACAGTTCCCCAGTCCGCAGACGACCCGTGGAACAGCCTCATTGCCGTCGCCGGCCGGCGCGTCCTGCCGGCGCCGGGCGTAGACGCCGGGAGCGGCCTTGTCGGAACCCCCGTGCTCCTTAAGGACAACATCGAAACCGCCGACCTGCCCACGACGGCGGGATCGCTCGCCTTGAGCCGGAACGCGCCTGGCCGAGATGCGCCTCTGGTCACCCGCCTGCGCGACGCGGGGGCGGTGATCGTCGGGAAGGCGAACCTGTCCGAATGGGCCAACATCCGCTCGACCAACTCGATCAGCGGCTGGAGCGCCGTCGGGGGACAGACGCTGAACCCCTATGACAGCGCGCGCACGCCGTGCGGCTCGTCCTCCGGCAGCGCCGTCGCCGTGGCGGTGGGACTGGCCCCCGTGGCGATCGGCACCGAGACCGACGGGTCCATCACCTGCCCGGCCTCGGTCAACGGCGTGGTCGGCTTCAAGCCGACGGTCGGACTCGTCAGCCGCACCCATATCGTGCCTATCAGCCATTCGCAGGACACAGCCGGGCCGATCGCGACGACGGTAGAGCACGCGGCGATCGTTCTGACAGCGATCGCGGGCTCCGACCCCGCCGATCCGGCCACGGCCGAGGCCGATGCGCGCAAGGTCGACTATCGCGCGGCGCTGGACGCCAACAGCCTGAGCGGCGCGCGGCTGGGCGTGCTGCGCTTCCTTGTCAGCAACTATTCGGCAGAGGCGCAGTCGGAGTTCGAGCGCGCCCTGACGGCGCTGCGGGCGGCGGGCGCCGAGATCGTGGAGATCACCGAGCCGCCGGCGGACTTCCGCTCGCTGGGCGGCTGGGAAATTCAGGTCCTGATGAGCGAGCTCAAGCACGATTTGAACGCCTATCTCGCCTCGACCGACCCGGTTCAGGTGCCGACACGAACGCTGTCCGACCTCATCGCCTTCAATGAGGGCGAGCCGCGTGAGACGGAGCTGTTCGGGCAGGAGCTGTTTCTGCGCGCCGAGGCGACCGGCGGGCTGGACGAGCCCGTTTATGTCGAGGCGCG
>DASRWP010000349.1:0-1552 GCA_035654535.1 Brevundimonas sp. | reverse complement strand
AGGCACAACGAACACGACGGGACCGGAGCGGCTGAAAGACCAAGCTCCACGCTTAAGGATCGTCATGCGGCGTACGCCGCGATTTCAAGAGTCCGTCACGCCCCGGCGTCGACCCATCACCGGTCCCGTCGTGCCCGTTGTGCCTTTCGTTGTGCCCATTGTGATGAACCCACATCCAACCGGCCGCCTCGCCGCCGGAAAATGTCCTCCATCCGCCAAGTTTCCCCTGATCTGACAGCCGCTCTGCGCCTATATCGGTCCCGATGACCGAGGAGACCCTTCCCGCACAGCAGGGCGCCGACCTGATCCGCGACGAGGCGCGGCGGGCGCCCGACAAGCCGGGCGTCTATCGCATGTACGGCGAGGACGGGGTCTGCCTCTACGTCGGCAAGGCGCGCTCGATCAAGAAGCGCATCCTGCAGTACGCCCAGGGCCGCTTCCACACCCAGCGCATCGGCCTCATGGTGTCCCTGACCCGCTCGATGGAGCTGGTGGTCACGGCCTCGGAGACCGAGGCCCTGCTGCTGGAATCCAACTTCATCAAGAAGCTGAAGCCGCGCTTCAACGTGGTGCTGCGCGACGACAAGTCGTTCGCTGAGCTGATGATCCGCAAGGACCACCGCGCGCCGCAGGTCCGCAAGCATCGCGGCGCCCACACGACTCCGGGCGACTATTTCGGCCCGTTCGCCTCCACCTGGGCGGTCAACCGCACCCTGACCACCCTGCAGAAAGCGTTTCTGCTGCGCTCCTGCTCGGACAGCGTCTACGAGACCCGCACCCGGCCCTGCATGCTGCACCAGATCAAGCGCTGCTCGGCTCCCTGCACCGGCCTGATCTCGCTGGAGGACTACGGCGAACTGGTCGGCGAGGCCTCGGCCTTTCTGAAGGGCAAGTCGCGCGCCGTCATCGCCCGGCTGTCCGAAGAGATGACCGCCGCCGCCGAGGCCATGGATTTCGAACAGGCCGCCCGGGTCCGCGACCGCATCCGCGCCCTGTCGGCCATCTCGATGGAGAACTCCGTCAGCGCCGAAGGCGTGGCCGAGGCCGACGTCTTCGCCCTGTTCTCTGAGGGCGGACAGGCCTGCGTGCAGGTGTTCTTCTATCGCGGCGGCCAGAACTGGGGCGGCCGGGCCTATTTCCCGCGCGTCGACCGCAGCGACACCGACCCCGAAATCCTCGCCGCCTTCCTCGGCCAGTTCTATGAGGACAAGCCGGTTCCGCGCCTGATCCTGTCCAATGTCCGCCCGCACGAGCTGGAGCTGCTGGAGGAGGCCTTCTCGATGAAGGCGAAGGAGGCCGACGGCCGCCGGGTCGTGACGATCGAGCGCCCCCTGCGCGGCCCCAAATGCGCGCTGGTCGAGCATGCCCTGACCAACGCCCGCGAGGCGCTGGGCCGCAAGATGGCCGAGGGTTCGGCCCAGGGCAAAATCCTCGACGAGGTGTGCGAGGCCTTCGGGCTCGACACGCGCCCGGAGCGGATCGAGATCTACGACAACGCCCACATCCAGGGGACCAATGCGGTCGGCGGCATGGTCGTGGCCGGGCCCGAGGG
>DASRWP010000348.1:0-5764 GCA_035654535.1 Brevundimonas sp. | reverse complement strand
GAACACCGACGTGGCGCCGCTGCTGAACGTCCAATGGCGACGCCGTTTCTCGAACGGGACGATCGTCGCGCGCGCGGGCTACACCCATGAAGAGAATTTCGGCGACTTCGACGGGCCGGACGCCGACACCCTGCCTGACATCCCCATCACGGCCGAGCACCGCAGCTACTTCCTCGCCCATGGCCGGTTCGATCCTGGCGGCCCGTGGCGCTGGGGCTTCACCGCCGAACGGGTCTCGGACAAGACCTTGTTCGATCGCTACGACATCCGCGACCCGTACCAGGACAACGGCCTTTATTACGGCGACCGACGGCGCCTGATCAGCCAGATTTACGCTGAACGTCAGACGCTTCGGTCCTATTTCTCCGTCGCTGCATTCGACATCCAGAGCCTGCGGGTGGCGGTCCCCAACCTCGACGCGCCCGGCCTCAACATCTTCGAAAGCGACGACAGCCTGCCGTTCGTCGCCCCGCTGGTCGAGGCGCGCTGGGAGCCCGACGGTCCGGTGTTCGGCGGGCGCCTGCGCCTGCGCGGCTCAGCGGTTTCCCTCTACCGGGACGCCTTCGTCGGCAGTCCCGTTCTCCGCCGCGAAATCCTGCCGGTCGGACCGGTGTCGGCGATTGACGGCGTCGACAGCCGGCGCGTGTCCGGTCAGGCCGAGTGGCGCCGGGCTATCATTACGCGCTCCGGCGTCCGTTGGGAGCCGTTCGTTGACCTTCGCGCCGATGTTTACTCGGTCGGAGACCTGCCGCCGATGATGGGCCTGTCTGAGGACGCCGTGGCTCGCGGCCGGGCGACGGCCGGCATCGACATCAGTTATCCGCTCATCCGCCGGATGGGTGAAGGCGCGGACCTGATCCTGGAGCCGATGGCGCAGCTGTCCGCCTCAACCCGACCGGACCTCGACGCCCGCATCCCGAATGAAGACAGCCAGACGCTGGAATTGGACGAAAGCTCCCTGTTTCGCATCGACCGCTTCCCCGGCTACGACCTGCTGGAAGGCGGCCTTAGGCTGACGACGGGCGCTCGTGCCACGCTGCGCTGGGATCAGGGTCGGACCGCGAGCCTGTTTATCGGCCGCAGCCTCAGGGACGCGGAAGAACCGGCGTTCCGGGCGCCGATTCCCGACGCCCCCGCCCAGTTGTTCGATCCGTCGGGGCTGTCGTCCGACACCTCTGACTGGGTCGTCCAGGGCAGCTTCGCTCCTTCCGAAGGTATTCGCGGATGGGGCCACGCCACGATCGACTCATCAGGTGAGATACGCCGGGCCGAAACCGCCATCGACGGCCGTTGGGGTCGCCGTAACCTCGCTTCCGTCAGCTACATCATCGACCGGTCCAACCCGATCGATGGGCCGCTGAACCGCAACTACGAGTTCGTTCAGCTGTCGGGCCAGCAGTTCATCTATGGCAACTGGGGCGTGACCGTCGCCGGCATCGCGGATCTGGAGCGTGACGTCATCACCCGCTCGGAGGTCGGCCTGCTGTTCGACGACGACTGCTTCCGGTTCGAGATCGGCTACCGGCGCGACAACACCCGGGTTCGCCCGACCGGCCCGTCAGAGGGCCTTTACGTACGCCTAAACCTCGCCACTTTCGGCGGTACAGGGTATTGACGCAGCGACAGGCGCTGGACGCCGTGCGGCAAGGGGGCGCGCGGACCGAACACCCGGGCGAATCCGGGCCAGCGCCGCTTGAGGAATCAGGACTGACATGGGTTTGACGCGTTACATGACGGGCGTGGCGATGGCCGCCCTGCTGGCAGGTGCGGCCGTGGCGCAAACGGCGCCCACGCCGGGGCCCGCTGCGGCTGGCACGTTGAATCCCGCGGCGGAGGCGGCTCCTGCCGCGCCCGTTCCCGCGGCCCCCGCCTTCCAGATGGCCGACGGCGTTCTGGCCACTGTCAACGACAGCATCATCACGGGCTTTGATCTGCGCCAGCGTATGCTGCTGCTGATCGCCATGACACAGGTGCAGCCGACCGCCGAGAATATCCCGGCGATCCAGCAACAGGCTCTCAACCTGCTGGTCGACGAGCGCCTGCAGAACCAGGAACTGGCCAAGTACGAAGATCTCGTCGTCACTGACGCAGAGGTGGACGAAGAACTCGGCGGCATGGCGCAGGAGGTGGGAGCAACCCCCCAGGCCTACGTCAACTTCCTGGTCCAGGCCGGCATCCGTCCGTCCACGCTCCGCGAGCAGATCAGGACGCAACTCGGATGGTCACAATTGGTCGGCGGCCGGTTCCAGAGCCGCGCCCGCGTCAGCCGTGGCGCAGTGACGGCGGCTATGCGTCAAATCTCCGAGGCGGCATCCAAGAAACAATACCTGATCGGCGAAATCTACCTCGAAGCCAGCCGCGTCGGGGGGCAACAGGCCGCCTTGAATGGCGCTGCCCAGCTGGTTCAGCAGATGGTTCAGGGCGCTCCCTTCCAGGCCGTGGCGCAGCAGTTCTCGGCGGCGCCGTCGGCTACTCGCGGCGGCGACGCCGGATGGGTGGTGGAAGGCACGGTGCAACCGGCGCTGCAGCAGGCGCTCGACCAGCTCGAGGTCGGGCAACTGTCGCGGCCCATCCCCGTCGATGGCGGTGTCTACATCGTCTACATGCGCGACAAGCGTGACGGCTCATCCTCCAATCTGGTGCAGATCAAACAGGTGATGGTCGAATTGCCGGAGACGGCGACCGAGACCGAGGTCGCGGCGGCCACTCAACGCCTTGAAGGTCTGCGGCCGCAGTTGACCTGCGACACCATGCTTCAGCGCGCGACATCGGAACAGGGTCTGCTCGGCTCCGATCTCGGCGAAGCCGATGTACAAAACCTGGCACCGCAGTTCCAGCAGGTCGCCCGGGCGGCCGAAGTCGGCTCCATCAGCACGCCGGTGCGCACCCCTCTAGGCGTGCACCTGCTCGGCGTCTGCGGCCGCCGCGCCGGCGGCGCCGAGGCGGTCGAGGCCCGCCAGGTCGAAAACCAGCTCTTCCGCCAGAACCTCGCGACCCTCGCGCGGCGCTATATGCGCGACTTGCGTGAGGATGCGCTGATCGAGATGAAGTGATGTCGGCCCCGACCCCGCTCGCCCTGTCCATGGGCGAACCGGCGGGCGTCGGGCCTGAGATCATCGCCAAGGCGTGGGCGGCGCTGCGAGCCTCCGGGCCGGCATTCGTAGTTGTCGGCGACGCCGCCCTGCTGGCGAGGCAGGGGCAGGCCGTTCGCGCTGTGACGTCGGCTCGGGAGGCGGCGTCAGTCTTCGGCGAGGCGATTCCGGTGCTGGACCTCCCCCTGCCCGCCGCCGTGGTGGCCGGCCAGGCTGAGCCCGCCAACGCCAGGTCGGTGGCGGACTGGATCGAGCAGGCGGTGGGACTGGCTCTCTCGGGCGAGGCGTCGGGGGTCGTCACCGCTCCAATCGCCAAGGCGCCGCTGTATGCCGCCGGGTTCCGCTTTCCTGGCCACACCGAGTTCATCGCCGACCTGACCGCCGACACCCCGTTCGGCGGAACGCGCGGCCCTGTTATGATGCTGACGGCCCGGAACCTGCGAGCCTGCCTCGTCACCATCCACGCACCCCTGTCTCAGGTGCCGGAACTGGTGACAGCCGACCGCATCTGCCGCACCGCGCGCGTGGTCCACGAAGCGATGAAGCGGGACTTCGGCATCGCCGGCCCGCGGCTGGCGCTCGCGGCGTTGAACCCGCACGCCGGTGAAGGCGGAGCCATAGGGCTGGAAGAAGTGCAGGTGCTGATCCCTGCGGCGGCTGCCCTTCGGGCCGAGGGCATCGTCATTACTGACCCGCGGCCGGCCGACACCCTGTTCCACGAGGACGCCCGCGCGAGCTACGACGCCGTCCTCTGTCTGTATCACGATCAGGCCCTGATACCCGTGAAGACGCTCGACTTCTGGGGCGGGGTCAACGCCACGCTCGGACTGCCCGTCGTCCGGACCTCGCCGGATCACGGCACGGGGTTCGACATCGCCGGCATGGGCGTAGCGCGACCCGACAGCCTGATCGCGGCGATCCGGCTAGCCGGGCGGATGGCGGCGGCGCGCGCGGCGTGACGGATATTCCCTCCCTCAGAGAGACGCTCGACGCCCACGGCCTCTTGGCGAAGAAGAGCTTCGGGCAGCATTTCCTGCTGGACCTGAACGTGACCCGCAAGATCGTGCGTCTGGCGGGTCCGTTCGAGGGCCGGGCGGTGATCGAGGTCGGGCCCGGCCCGGGCGGCCTGACGCGAGCCCTGCTGGAGAGCGACGCGGGGCTGGTGGTGCTGGTGGAGAAGGATCCACGCTTCCTGCCTTTGCTGGCGGAGCTAGACGACGGCTCGGGGCGGCTCACGGTCGTCGAGGCGGATGCGCTGAAGGTGCGCGAGGGTGAGCTGGCGCAGGGTCCGGCCCATGTCGTGGCGAACCTGCCCTACAACGTCGGCACGCCACTGTTGATCAAATGGCTGACCGGACCGTGGCTGCCGCACGCCCTCACCCTGATGTTCCAGAAAGAGGTCGCCGAGCGCATCGTGGCGGCCCCCGGCGACGATGCCTACGGCCGACTGGCCGTGATCGGCCAGGCGGTGTGCGAGGCGCGGCTCGTGATGCATCTGCCCGCCGCCGCCTTCACACCCCCGCCGAAGGTCGCCAGCGCCGTTGTGCATCTCGTCCCCCGTGCCGACCGGCCGGACCGGGAGACGCTAAAGCGGCTTGAGCGGGTCACCGCAGCGGCGTTCGGCCAGCGACGCAAGATGCTCCGGTCCAGCCTCAAGACCTTGGGCGGCGCGGCTCTCTGTGATGCGGCCGGCATTCCGCCGGATGTGCGGGCCGAGGTTGTCGACGGACCCGGTTTTCTGCGGCTGGCGCGCGCGTTGACCTAGCGGCCGCGGTCTTTGTCGACGACGAAGCGGATTACCGCCTGACCGACGACCTCATCACCGGGGATTTCCCGAAGGCCCACGCCATGACCGCCCCCACAAGGCTCTGGCCGGATTTCATAATTCTCTTCATGGCCGTCCTCCCTCTGGCTGGCGACCATTCACCATCGAAACGGGTCGGAGGCTCTAATCTGCATCAGAGTCCTGGCGACTCGCGAAAACTTGAGCGAAGTGTCGGGCTTCAAGCAGAAAGGGCCGCCTCCCGGAGGAGACGGCCCTTCCATTGTCAGCCGGCGAGCGGCTTCGTCAGGCGACAGACCCCCGCCAGAGGGAGGTCAGGCCCATCCGGACCGCGCGCAGCGTGAGACAATGAGACATTCGACCACCTCCTTTCGTTGTTGAAACAGTGTGTTGGATTTAGGAGCCGGGGCGCGGACTTCAAGTCCGCGGATACATCCGGTCTACACTTCCTCGCCCAGCAGCGCATTGCGGTAGGCGTCGACCCAGAGGTTGCGGAACCGCTTCGAGCGTTCGGCGTGATAGATGTGGGCCAGCTCGGCGTAGCTGCGGTCGAAGTCGTCGTTGACGAAGATGTAGTCGAAGTCGCCGCAGTGCTCGATCTCGCCCTTGGCGTTGGCGATCCGGCGCTCGATCACCTCGTCGGCGTCCTGCGAGCGCGTCACGAGGCGGCGACGCAGCTCTTCGAGGCTCGGCGGCAGGATGAAGACGCGGACGGCGTCCTCGGGGCATTTGACCGCGATGTCTCGTGCGCCCTGCCAGTCGATGTCGAACAGCACGTCGCGGCCCTCGGCCAGGGCCTTGTCGATCGGGGCGCGCGGCGAGCCGTAGCGCGACCCATGGACATCGGCCCATTCCAGGAAGGCGTCCTCATCGATCAGGCGCTGAAACT
>DASRWP010000347.1:0-8372 GCA_035654535.1 Brevundimonas sp. | reverse complement strand
GCCGGATCAGGCCCAGCCGCCGGAGGTCGCCAAGGCTGACACCGACAGCCAGCCGATCATGATCCTGTTCCTGCGCTCGACTGCGATGAACCGGCTGGAGCTGACTGACTACGCCGACCGCTATCTGATCGACCGGCTGGCAACGGTGCCGGGCGTGGCCCAGGTGCAGATCTACGGCGAGCAGCGCTACGCCATGCGGATCTGGCTGGACGCGGCGGCGCTGGCGGCGCGCGGGTTGACGGTGAGCGACGTCGAGAGCGCCCTCACCACCCAGAATGTAGAACTGCCCGCCGGCCAGCTGGAGTCGGGAGAGAAGGACTACACGGTCCGGGTCGCACGGACCTACGCGCGCGCCGAAGATTTCCGCCAGCTGCCGATCGGCACGCGAGGCTCGTCGTCGGGCGCGACGACCGCGGGCGGTTCCTCCAATAGCGCGACAGCGCTGCCCAGCGGCGCCTCGGGGGCCATCCAGGGCCAGTCAAACTACGTGACACGGCTGGGGGACATCGCCCGCGTGGTGGAGGCTCCCGCCGAGGACCGCCGTCTGTTCCGGGGCAACGGGCAGGACCAGATCGGTCTCGCGATCACACGTCAGGCCCAATCCAACGACCTCGCCATCTCCAAGGGTGTCGAGCAGGCCATTGAGGAAATCCGACCGAGCCTCCCGGCCGGCACGGAGCTGGTCGTCGGTTCCGACAACTCGGTGTTCACCTCGCACGCCATCGACGAGGTCTGGATCACCATCGGCATCTCTCTGGCGCTGGTCGCGCTGGTCAATTTCATCTTCCTCGGCAGTCTGAGGGCGGCGTTCATCCCGTCGATCGTCGCGCCAATTTGTCTCCTGTCGACTTTCATCGTGCTGGCTCCGCTGGGTTTTTCGCTCAACCTGCTGACCCTGTTGGCGCTTGTCCTTGCCATCGGACTGGTCGTCGATGACGCCATCGTGGTCACCGAGAACATCCAGCGCCGGCTGGACCATGGCGAGCCGCCGCTGGTCGCGGCCGAGCGGGGCGCGCGGCAAGTGTTCTTCGCCGTCGTCGCCACGACGGTGGTGCTGCTGGCCGTGTTCGCGCCCCTCCTGTTCCTGCCGGGCTATGTCGGGAGACTGTTCGTTGAACTGGCGGCTGCGATCGCGGCGGCCGTGGCCTTCTCGGCCTTCCTCGCGCTGACGCTCTCCCCGATGCTTGCGTCGCGCATCCTGCGACCCGCCGGCTCAGGCGGCTGGGTCGCGCGCAAGGTCGATCGTGGCATGGAGGCGCTGCGCAACTCCTATCAGAACTCTCTGCAGGCCATGCTGGGCAAGCGGATCGCCGTGATCGGCGTGTCCGGGCTGATCCTCGCCGTCGGGGCCGGAGCCGCGGTGATGTTCTTCGCCCTACCCAGCGAACTTGTCCCCGAAGAGGATCGCGGCCGGGTCCAGATCCGCGTGCAGGGGCCCGAAGGGGCCGGCTTCGACTACACACGCCGCATCATGATGGGCATCGAACCCATCCTCGCCGAGTACAAGGCGAGCGGCGAGGCCAGCAGCTATCTGGTCTCCGCGCCGGGATTCGGCGGCGGCAGCTTCAACTCCGGAAACGGCAGCCTGATCCTCGCCGACTGGGCCGAACGGGACCGCGCCGCCGACGAGATCGCACAGGAGCTGAACGGCAAGCTGCGCGGCCAGACCGACGCGCAGGTCAACGCATCGGTGCCCGGCGCCTTCCAGCGCGGCGGCGGCAACTCCAATTCCATCGAAATGGTCGTCACGGGGGCCGAGTACGAGGACATTTATAGCTGGCTGCAGCCCGTGCTCGCGGCGGCGCTGGAGAACCCGGGATTCTCGCGTCCGCGCCTGAACTATGAACCCAATGCGCCGCGCCTTCTGGTCGACGTCGATCCCGAGAAGGCTGCGGCGCTGGGCGTCTCGGCCCAGAGCATCGGCCGCACGCTCGAGACCATGTTCGGCTCGCGCCGCGCCACCACCTATCTGCGCGGCGGACAGGAATATGACGTCATCCTGCAAACCGAGCGGGACGAGCGCCGCTCCGTCGCCGACCTCGAGTCGCTCTATGTGGCGACCGGCAGCGGGCAGCTGGTGCCGTTGTCGGCGGTGGTGACCACCCAGACCTCGGGCGACACGCCAGACCGCCGGCGCCTCGACCGTCAGCGCGCGATTTCGATCTCGGCCGATCTGAATCCAGGCACGACGCTGGTCGACGCCACGGAGTTCATGACCCAGGTCGCCGAGCGACAGCCCGAGGGCGTGGTCACAACGCAGTGGGGCGGCGCGGCTCGCGATCAGCAGGAGGCCGGGGGAGCCGTCGCGGCGGCCTTTGGTCTGGCGCTTCTGCTCGTCTTCCTGGTGCTGGCGGCCCAGTTCGAGAGCTGGATCACCCCGGCGGTGATCATGCTCACCGTGCCTCTCGCGGCCGCTGGCGGGCTGTTCGGCCTGATGATGGCGGGATCCAGCCTCAACATCTACAGCCAGATTGGCCTGATCATCCTGATCGGGGTGGCGGCCAAGAACGGCATCCTGATCGTCGAGTTCGCCAACCAGCTGCGCGATCAGGGCCGGTCGATCCACGAGGCCATCGTCGAGGCGTCGACCCTGCGTCTGCGCCCGATCATCATGACCTCCATCGCCACGGCCTTCGGGGCGCTGCCCTTGGTGCTGTGGCAGGGCGCCGGCGCGGGCAGCCGCCAGACCATCGGCGTGGTGATCTTCGCCGGAGCGATGTTTGCCACGGTGCTGACCCTGTTCGTGGTGCCGGTGATCTACGGTGTGCTGGCCCGGTTCACGAAGTCGCCGGAGTACACGGCCCGCAAGATCGAGGAGTGGGAGGCCACCGAAGCGACCGCCAATGACGCGGTCCCTGCGGCGGCGGAGTAGCCGTCAGGAGCCGGACGGCGGCGCATAGCCAGTCTCGACCTTCAGGAACGCGATAACGTCGCGGCGGTCGGTCTCATCCGGGATGCCCGCGAAGGTCATCTTGGTGCCCTTCAGGAAGGTGCGCGGGTTCTCCAGCCAGTCGTCGAGCCGCTCGGCGTTCCAGACGAAGTCGGCCTCCCGGACGGCGGTCGAGTAGTTGAACTTCGCAGCCGTGCCGGCCTCGCGGCCGAAGACACCGTAGAGATTTGGACCGGTCATGTTCGGCCCGCCCTCGGTGATGGTGTGACAGGAGCGGCAGCGGGCGAACACGCGCCGTCCATTCTCGAGGTCGGCCGCATTGTAGGGCGCGGGCAGGGTCGCGAGCAGGCCCGCCTTCTCCAACGGCGTCGGCGCGGGCCGCGCAGGGGCGGAGGCGGCCTTGTCCGAACCCGCATTCTCACCGCAGGCTGACAGACCGAGAACGCAGGCGAGCAGTGCGGGACGGATCATCTACGGGCTCCAGTGACGCTCCTTGATACCTCAGCATGGGACGTCCGCAAGCGGGCGTGACCCCCACTGGACGGATCGCAATCGCACCTGATAATCAGTGTCAACAAGCGCGGCTGGCCGCGCCTCCGGTTCAAGAGCCTGATGTCCCACACCCGCAAACTCAGCGAAGCCCGTCGCGGCGATCGTGGCGTGATCGTTCAGGTCGCGGGCGGGCAGGCCGGCGACGAGTATGCGCTTGAGGTCGAACGCCGCCTTCTCGAGCTCGGTTTCGTCGAGGGCGCGCGCATAGAGTTGCTGCACGAGGGCCTGTTCGGCCGTGACCCTATCGCCATGAAGGTGGACGACATGCGCGTGGCCCTGCGCCGCCACGAAGCCGCGCGCCTGACGGTCCGGCTGGAACCCGCCTTGGCTCCGGCGCCGGCTCTGGTCGCTGAAGACGCCACAGCCTGATGGATATGGCGGTGCGAAGCGCGCGCGTCGCGTTGGTCGGCAATCCCAACAGCGGCAAGACGGCCCTGTTCAACGCCCTGACGGGCGCCCACCAGAAGGTCGCCAACTATGCCGGCGTGACTGTCGAGCGGAAGGAGGGCGTGATCCGCTCCACTGACGGTCGCACGCTGTCGGTTCTTGACCTGCCCGGCACCTATTCGCTCCGCGCCCGCAGTCCGGACGAGGAAGTGACGCGCGATGCGGTTCTCGGGCGGCTGGCCGGCGAGACCGCGCCGGACGTCATCATCTGCGTGGCCGACGCCACCAATCTGCGGCTGGTGCTGCGGCTGGTGCTGGAGCTGAAGGCCGTCGGACGGCCGATAGTGCTGGCGGTCAACATGTACGACATCGCCCAGCGGCAGGGCCTTCGGATCGACCTCGACCGCCTGTCCACCGAACTGGGCGTGCCCATCGTCACCACGGTCGCCACGCGTCGGCGGGGCATCGAGGAGCTTATGGCGGCCGTCTCAGCCGCCGTCGATACCGCCCCCTTCGCCGCCGCGGCCAGCGTCTGGAGCGCGCCCGACGCCGCCGCCCTGCGCGGGGCGGCGCACGAGGGCGAGCGGGTCATGAAGGCCTGCGTGCGCCCGCCGGAACGGCCCGACACCCTGACGGGCAGGATCGACTCGGTTCTTCTGCATCCCGTCGGCGGGCTGGTGATCCTGCTGGCGCTGCTGTTCGTGATGTTCCAGGCTGTGTTCGCCTGGGCGACGCCCCTGATGGACGGCATCGAAGGGCTGCTTACCGCCGTCGGGGCCGGCGTCGCGACGGTGCTGCCCGACGGAATTTTCGAGAGCCTGATCATCGACGGAGTGATCTCGGGCGTGGGCGGCGTGCTGGTCTTCCTGCCCCAGATCGTCATCCTGTTCCTCTTCATCATCCTGCTGGAAGACTTCGGCTACATGGCCCGCGCGGCCTTCCTGATGGACCGGATCATGGGCGGAGCCGGCCTGCACGGGCGCGCCTTCATCCCTCTGCTGTCCAGCTTCGCCTGCGCCATTCCGGGGGTTATGGCGGCGCGGGTCATCGACTCCAAGCGAGACCGGCTGACCACCATCATGGTGGCCCCGCTGATGACCTGTTCGGCGCGGATTCCGGTCTACACCCTGATCATCGCCGCCTTCATCCCGAACCAGCAGGTGTGGGGCTTCGCCAGTCTGCAGGGGCTGGTCATGTTCGGCCTGTACGCCGCCGGCATCCTCAGCGCCCTGATCGTGTCCTTCGTCATCCGCAAGGTGTTCTGGCGCGGCTCCGTCGAGCCTTTCATGATGGAGCTGCCGGCCTACAAGACTCCCGACTGGAAGAGCGTCCTGTTCAACCTCTGGCTCCGCGCAAGGATCTTCCTCGAGCGGGCCGCGCGGATCATCCTGCCGCTGATGATCATCGTCTGGGCGCTGGCGACCTTTCCCTATCCGCCGGAGGGCGCCACCGAGCCCGCCATCGATTACAGCTTCGCCGGCATGATCGGCCACGCGCTGGAGCCGATCTTCGCGCCGATCGGCTTCAACTGGCAGATGGTCATCGCCCTCGTGCCGGGAATGGCCGCCCGCGAAGTGGCGGTGGCGGCGCTGGGCACCGTTTATGCGGTCGCCGACGCCGAGAGCGCCACCAGCCTGCTGGGCGCGACACTGGCGGCGCAGTGGCCGTTGGGAGCGGGCCTCGCCTTCCTCGCCTGGTACGTCTTCGCGCCGCAGTGCGTGGCGACGCTGGGCGTGGTCAAGCGCGAGCTGAACTCGTGGAAATGGATGTGGGTGATGGTCGTCTATATGTTCGCCCTGGCCTATCTGGCGGCCTTCGTGGTCTGGCGCATCTCAGTCGCACTCGGAGGCGGCTGACGGAGGCCGAAGAAGGAGTGGGGAGGGCGATGGTGCCGGTTGCAGGATTCGAACCCGCGACATCCAGTTTACAAAACTGGCGCTCTACCAACTGAGCTAAACCGGCCGCCGTCGCGACGGCGGACCTTATGCTGGCGGGGCGGCCATGGCGTCAAGCGGCGGCGGCGGCCGGCGACGGATCGAACAGGGATCCGGCGCAGTCACGACATGGTAACCCCGCTCGACCACCATGGCGTCCCAAGAGGCGTGTCCCTGCACAGCAACGCGAGACGCCCGCCTCAACAGGGTCTTCCAGGCCCCCCAACCTCAGGTCGTTCCGGTCAATGAACCCCGCTCTACATCAGGTCGGAACCCGACGCTTTCGTCTGGCTGCGTTCCTGTCTGCGACACTCGTCGCCTTGCTGTTGATGCTGACGGGGTTCGAACTCTACCGCGAGTTCCGGAGCGCCGCCGCCCTGCGGTCGGAAGTTGAAGCATCCTACGAAACCCGCTCCAGAATTCAGCACGTCTTCTCGCTGCTGCAGGACGCGGAGACCGGGCAGCGCGGTTATGTGATCACGGGGGATCGCCGCTTTCTCGAGCCCTACTCCAGCGCCACGCAGGCGCTGGACGCCGAGGTAAGCGATCTCGGGCGAAGGGTCGCGGCGACGCCGGGTCAGGACCGCAACCACGCGGATCTGCTGGCTCTGGTCCGCCGCAAGCGTCAGACCCTGGAGGCAGGCGTCGCGGCGAGGACGGACGGGGGCGCGGCAGCGGGAGCAGCTGTCGTTTCCAGTGGAGCGGGGCAGGCGGTGATGGACGATATCCGCGTCGTCGTCCGCCGCATGACCGCGCGCGAAGCCACGGAGCTGGCCGTGCTGTCGGCCCGGGCGGAAAGCCGCACTCGACGCACGGAGGGTCTGGTCGTCCTGCTGTTCATGGCGCTTGTGGTCGCGGCCGCAGGCGGCTTCTTCATCGGCTGGCGGTACGCCCGGACGCGAGAGGCGCTGGCTGCGCGGATCCAGGCGACGGCGGCGCGGCAGCAGGCGGTCTTCGACAGCGCCCTCGACGCGATCGTGACCTTGAACCCCAGCGGCAGCATCGAGTCGATCAACCGCGCCGCGGAAACGATGTTTGGTTATGACGCGGCGGAGCTGGATCGGCGGGACGTCGCGCTATTGATCGACCTCGCGGCCAATGGCGAGGGGCCATTCCACGCCCGGCTGGGGGAGAGCCAGGGCGCGCTCGACGTCGGCGTGGTGCGAGAGCTGACGGGCCGGCGGAAGGACGGTGGGGCGTTCCCGGTCGACGTCGCCCTGACGGCGATGGACCTGCCTAACGGGCGGCACGTGGTGGCGGTCATTCGCGATATCACCGAACGACGCCGGGTCGAGACGATGAAGGACGCGTTCGTATCGACCGTAAGCCACGAACTGCGGACACCCCTCACGTCCATCGCCGGTTCGCTCGGCCTGCTGGCCGCCGGCGCGGCGGGCGCGCTGCCGGACAAGGCCGTTCGACTGGTTGGCATCGCCCACTCGAACAGTCTTCGGCTGGTGCGGCTGATCAACGACATCCTGGATGTCGAAAAGCTGGAGTCGGGCAATCTGGCGCTCACCATGACGGAGCTCGACCTTCGGGAGATCGCACGCCGCTCGATCGAGGGGGCCAACGGCTATGCCGAGCAACTCGGAGTGACGCTCAGCCTCGCTCCCGGCGACTCCGCCCCGGTGCGTGGCGACGCCGACCGGCTTGTACAGGTCGTCACCAACCTCTTGTCCAACGCCGCCAAATTCTCGCCGGCCGGGGGGACAGTGCGGGTGTCGGTGCATCCCGAGACCCGTATCGCCCGCCTGAGTGTCGCAGATCAGGGCCCCGGCATTCCCGAGAACTTCCGGTCGCGCATTTTCGGCAAGTTCGCCCAGGCTGACGAAACCGACACCCGCGCCAAGGGCGGTACAGGTCTCGGACTCGCGATCGCCAAGGAGATTGCGGAACGGCACGGCGGTCGCCTGTGGTTCGAGTCCGCCGAGGGAGAGGGCGCCACCTTCCATCTTGACCTGCCACTGGCGCTCGACGACAGCGCGGCTCCGGCGGCGCCGGGCGGACATCTGCTGATCGTCGAAGACGATCCTGACGCCGCAGGCGTGCTGAAGGAGATGCTGTCGCTCGAGGGCTTCACGGCGGACATCGCCTCAACGGGCCGTCAGGGCCTCTCGCTTGCCCGGACGGGGGCATACGACGCCGCGCTCGTCGATCTCCATCTTCCGGATGCCGACGGGATCGGCCTGATCCGGTCGCTGCGGGCCCGACCGGAAACGCGCGATCTGCCGATCGTGGTGGTTTCCGGCGATGTCGGACGCGGGCGTGCGCGGGCGCGCTCCCTCGAAGTGCTGGACTGGATGGAGAAGCCGTTCGATCAGACCCGGGTCCACGGCGCGATCACGGCCATCTCCCGCGCGGGCTCCCGTCCCCGCGTTCTGCATGTCGATGACGACCGGGACATTCTGGAGGTTACCCGGGCGGCGCTTTCGGATGCGGCGGACGTGATCCCGGCCGAAAGCCTCGGAGCCGCCCGGCGCCTCATCGCCGAGCAGAGGCCCGACCTCGTCATCCTTGACCTCGGACTGCCGGACGGCTCGGGTCTCGACCTCCTGCCCGACTTGGTCGACGCTGCCGGTCGCTCCATCCCTGTCGTGGTCTACTCG
>DASRWP010000346.1:0-6113 GCA_035654535.1 Brevundimonas sp. | reverse complement strand
CTGCAGGAGGGTCCGGGCGATGGCGATGGGGGGCGGGGCCTTGATGGAGGGATGGGTTCCGGCGAGGCAGGCGCGGGCCTCGTCCCGGGTGAGCCAGGCCACCGCCTCCAGCTCCGTCTGGTCGGGACGTGCGGCGTCGCCGTCGACCGCGGCGATCAGGCCGATCATCAGCTGGGACGGGAAGGGCCACGGCTGGCTGGAGTGATAGCGGACAGCGGTGACGGTCAGGCCGGCTTCCTCCTCGATCTCGCGGGCGCAGGCCTCCTCGATGGTCTCGCCGGGCTCCAGAAAGCCCGCCAGCGCCGACATCCGGCCCTCGGGCCAGCTCGCCTGGCGGCCCAGCAGGCAGCGCGGCTCGTCGCCGCCCGTGAACACCGGCAGCATGATGGTGACCGGGTCGACGCGCGGGAAATGCTCGGTCGCGCAGGCCGGGCACACCCGCTTCCAGCCGCCGCAGGCGGTCTGGCTCTCCACCCCGCAGGCGGCGCAGAACCCGTGCCGACGGCGCCAGTCGAACAGGCTCTTGGCCGCGCCCGCCATGGCCGCCTCTGGCCCCGATAGCAGGGCCGCGGCCTCACGCATCTCGTGGAAGGCTCCGAGCCCCGCCAGCGGACCTGTCGCCGGGTCAACCGACCCCTCGACCTCGACGGCGAAACAGGGCGCGTCCTTCCACAGGCCGAGAAAGACCTCCCGGTCCGGCACGACCGCCCGGGCGTGCTCCAGCGACAGCCAGGCCAGGCGCCGCCCGTCGGCGTGATCCTCCAGCAGCGGCCGGCCTTCCCACAGCACCAGCGCCAGCGCATCCGGCCGCCCCGCCTGCTCCGCCAGCCAGTTCGGGTCGTTGCGAAGGTCGCCGGCGCGATCCAGCGGATTGCCCGCGAAGGTGTTGAGGCTGGGGAGGGCCATGCGCCTGTCTAGCAAGGGGGCGCTTGCATCCGCGAGCCGGAATCGTCATATCGGCCTTGGAGATCGCGGGCGAAGGCTTCGCCAATCTGGTCAGGGCCGGAAGGCAGCAGCCACAACGAATTCCCCTTCGGGTCGCGGTCTCCACTTCCTCATCCTTGTGCGCTACCGCTCGCGGCGCGGCCGCTCGCTGCTTGAGCACGTTTTCTGCTCCGCTTGATCCAAGGCGCGGAACCGCCGGGCGGCCCAGCCGCTCTCTCAGCTCACTATATCCAGGAGCGGACATGAGCATTCTCGGCAACATTCTCGGCAAGATCTTCAAACGACGCGACACTGCGACCCCGACCTCCGGGCCTGCTCCGACTGCGGCTCCCACGACGACCTCGACGACCTTCGCTCCGGCGTCCGCCGAGGCGGTCGATGTCGACGGCATCCTCGACTTCATGAATGATCAGCGGGACCAGAAGCTGAACTGGCGCACCTCGATCGTCGACCTGATGAAGCTGACGGGGATGGACTCGACCCTCGACGAGCGTCGCGAGCTGGCCGACGAACTGGGCTACACCGGCGACAAGTCCGACACGGCCTCCATGAACATCTGGCTGCACAAACAGGTGCTCCAGCGCATCAAGGACAACGGCGGCCAGATCCGCGACATGACCGACTGATCCATGACGTCATCCCCCGCGAAAGCGGGGACGTCTGGCGCGGAGGGGATGGCGCCCGCCCCCCTCCGCGCTAAGACGGAACCATGAGCCACAGCGACCCGAGTCTCGATGGTCCCCCCTGGGACGAGGACGCGCCAGACGCGCCGGCCGAGGAACGCGATCCCAACACCGAAGACATGTTCGGCTCGCCCGAGCCCGCGGGCATGCGCGAGGCCGAGGCGGCCGCGGAACCGGTGAAAGCTGCGCCGGCGCCGGTTGCCGCCCCGGCGAGCCCCGGGCCGACCGAAAGCGAAGAGGGCGCCGCCTACACCGTCCTCGCCCGCAAATACCGACCGCACACCTTCGAGGACCTGATCGGCCAGGAGGCCATGGTCCGGACCCTGACCAACGCCTTCGCCACCGGCCGGATCGCTCACGCCTTCATGCTCACCGGCGTCCGGGGCGTGGGCAAGACCACCACCGCCCGCCTGTTGGCTCGCGCCCTGAACAACGAGACCGAGGTCATCGACCGGCCCTCGCTGGCCCTGACCGATCAGGGCCGCCACGACGCCTCCATCATGGCCGGCCAGCATATGGACGTGGTCGAGATGGACGCCGCCTCCCACACCGGCATCGACGGCATCCGCGACATCATCGAAAGCGTCCGCTACGCCCCCGTAGAGGCGCGCTACAAGGTCTACGTCCTCGACGAAGTCCACATGCTGTCAAACCAGGCCTTCAACGCCCTGCTGAAGACGCTGGAAGAGCCGCCGCCCCACGCCAAATTCATCTTCGCCACCACCGAGATCCGCAAGGTGCCGGTGACCATCCTCAGCCGCTGCCAGCGTTTCGACCTGCGCCGCGTCGAGCCCGAAATCCTCGTCGAACATCTCGCCCGCATCGCAGACCGCGAGGGCATGAAGATCGAACAGGACGCGCTGGCCCTGATCGCCCGCGCCGCCGAGGGCTCGGTCCGCGACGGCCTTTCGCTGCTGGATCAGGCGCTGGTGCAGGGTGAGCGCGGCGAGACGGTCAAGACCGAGGTCGTGCGCGACATGCTGGGCCTCGCCGACCGCACCCAGACCATCGCCCTGTTCGAATCGATCATGGCCGGGCGCACGCCCGAAGCGCTGGAGATGTTCCGCACCCTCTACGGCTACGGCGCCGATCCGGTCCAGATCACCAACGACCTGCTGGAGCACTGCCACGCCGCCTCGGTGGCCAAGATGCTGGGGCCGCAGGCGACGCGACTGCCCAACGATCAGGCGCAGAAGCTGACGGCGCTGGGCGCGGTGATCTCGGCCGGCACCCTGGCCCGGGTCTGGCAGATGCTGCTCAAGGCGCTCGACGAGGTGCGCCGCGCGCCCAACCCCGCCGACGCGGTGGAGATGGCCGTCATCCGCCTCGCCTACGCTGCCGACCTGCCCGGGCCCGAAGAGGCGCTGAAGGCGCTGCGCGATGGCGAGCCCATACCCGGCGGCGGCGGCGTTGCGCCGCGCGGGCCGTCCGGCGGCGGTGGAGGCGGCGGCGCCTCCGCCCAACTGGCCGCTCGACCGGTCGCCGCGCCGACCTTGCCCGACCCGCAGTCCTTCGAGCAGGTCGTCGCCCTGATCGGCGAGAGGCGCGAGGTCGGCCTGCAGATGGACGTCCAGCGCTACGTCCGCCCTGTCGCGTTCAAGCCCGGCGCCATCACCTACGAGAGCCTCGACGGCGCGCCGATCGACCTCGCCCGCAAGCTGGCCTCGCGACTCAAGGACTGGACCGGCCGCACCTGGCTGATCGCCGCCAACGGCCAGGGCGGCGGCGAGACCATGATCGAAGGCGATCGCCGCCGCCGCGTCGAGGAGCGGGCCGAGGTCGAGGCCGACCCGTTCGTGCGCTCGGTGCTCGAAGCTTTCCCCGGCGCGGTGGTCGGCGAGATCAAGACCATCGCGGCGCCGGTGGAGCTGCCGGTGATCCCGGATGAGCCAGAAGAGCCGGATTGACACCGGGTTCCTTCTCTCGATGGGAGAAGGTGGCGCGTCAGCGCCGGATGAGGGTCGGCTGTGTCCGTCGGCGCAAGCCGCCGCTCCGGTCGCGACGCGGCCTACGCCGGCCCGACCACTCGGCCCTCACCCTTTCGTGCAAGGACGACGGCTCCGCCGCCGTGCGCTCAAACCCTCTCCTAACGGGAGAGGGGCGCGAAACCTCTGTCGCTGACCGACCGGACCCCCTATCTTCCCGCTCATGAAAGACCTCAACGCCCTCATGCAACAGGCCCAGGCGATGCAGCAGAAGCTGCAGGAAGCCCAGGCGAAAATGGCCGATACGACCGCGTCCGGAACCTCGGGCGGCGGACTGGTGACGGTGGCTCTGAGGGGCGCCGGCGATATCACCTCGGTCGTCATCGATGACAGCCTGCTGGTCCCCGGCGAAGGCGAAATCCTGGCCGACCTGATCGTCGCCGCCCACGCCGACGCCAAGCGCCGGCTGGACGAGGCCAACGGAGCGCTGATGCGCGAGGCCGCCGGTCCCATGGCCGGGATGAACATCCCCGGCATGCCCAAGCTGTTCTAAGCGCTTGGCCGCCTCAGCCGGACCCGAGATAGAACGGCTGATTTCGCTGCTGGCGAAACTGCCGGGCATGGGTCCGCGCTCGGCCCGGCGCGCGGCGCTGGCGCTGTTGAAGAAGCGCGAGCAGCTGCTGGTGCCGCTGGCGGAGTCGCTGGCCGAGACGGCGGCCAAGGTGTCGTCCTGTTCGGTCTGCGGCGCGCCCGACACCCGCAATCCATGCTCGATCTGTTCGGACGGGGGGCGCGACAGCGCCCTGATCTGCGTCGTCGAGGAGGCCGGGGCCCTGTGGGCCATGGAGCGGTCCGGCGCCTTTCGCGGCAAATTCCATGTGCTGGGCGGTCTGCTGTCGGCACTCGACGGGGTCGGTCCCGACGCCCTGCGGATCGCCGAGCTGACCGGCCGGGTGCGCGGCGGCGAGGTCAAGGAGGTGGTCCTCGCCCTCCCGGCCACCGTCGATGGCCAGACCACCGCCCACTACATCGCCGAACGGCTGGCCGGTTCGGCCGTGACCGTCAGCTCGCTGGCCCGGGGCGTCCCGGTCGGCGGCGAGCTCGACTGGCTCGACGACGGCACGATCATTCAGGCGCTGAGGCAGCGGCGTCCGGCGTAGAGCCCTTCCGACACCGCGCGAGTCGCTCTACGAACGGACCGTGAACGCAGACGCCTGCGTCCGATTCGGTCGTTGCCGTCGGTTCTGGTGTCCGCGTGCTTCTGGAGATCGCTGTGGACCCGCAACTCTTATCCGTTCTGACCCTGATCCTGACGGGCGCGGCCTTTGTCGCCGCGGCCTGGGCCGGGCTGGTCGCAAGGGCGGCTGGTCAGGGCCGGGACAACGATCAACTGATCGAGACGATGCGGCGGGAGATCTCGGACCTCCGCGCCGAACTGGACCGGAAGGGGGCGACGCAGCGGATGGAGCTGACCGACGCTCTGACCAAGCTCGGCGGCGGGCTGGACGCGCGGGTCGCGACGCTTTCGGACAATCTGAACCGGCATTTCACCGCCTTCGCCGAGGTCCAGCAACAGACGGGGAAGAACCTCGCCGACAGCCAGCGCGAACGGCTGGGCGAGACCAACAAAGCCGTCGGCGACCTGACAAAGACGCTGACCGAGCAACAGGTCGAGGGCCGCAAGCTGCTGGGCGAGGAGCTGGAGAAGGTGCGGCTGACCCTGTCTGGGAATCTCGGCGAACTGCGCAAGGAGAACGAGGCCAAGCTGGAGCAGATGCGGGTCACGGTCGACGAGAAGCTGCAGGGCACGCTGACGGAACGGCTCGGCGAAAACTTCAAGCTGGTGAGCGAGCGGCTCGACACCGTCCATCGGGGCTTGGGCGAGATGCAGACCTTGGCCACGGGGGTCGGCGACCTGAAACGGGCCCTGACCAACATCAAGTCCCGCGGGACGTGGGGCGAGGTGCAGCTGGGCGCCCTGCTCGAGGACATGCTGACTCCCGACCAGTACGGCTCGCAGGTCCGGGTCCGGCCCGACGGCGGCGAGACGGTCGACTACGCCGTCTACCTTCCCGGCGACACGGAGGGCGGTCGGCTGCTGCTGCCGATCGACTGCAAATTCCCGCACGATGACTACGAACGGCTGCTGGCGGCCCAGGAACTGGGCGACGCCGTCGCGGTGGAACTGGCGTCGAAGGCGCTCGAGAAGGCCCTGCGGATTCAGGCGAAGAGCATCCGCGACAAATACGTCCACCCGCCTCAGACGACGCCCTTCGCCATCCTGTATCTGCCGACCGAAGGCCTGTTCGCCGAGGTCATACGGCGCCCTGGCCTGACCAAGGCTTTGTCCGACGAGTTCCGCATTGTCGTGACCGGCCCCACCACCCTCTCCGCCTACGTCACCAGCCTGAAGATGGGCTTCCAGACGCTGGCGATCCAGAAGAACGCCGGCGACATTGCCCAAGTGCTGGGCGAGGCCAAGAAGGCCTTCAACGACTACGGCTCGGCCCTTGACGCCGTCGACAAGAAGCTGGTCGAGGCGCGCAACAAAGTGTCGGAG
>DASRWP010000345.1:0-1559 GCA_035654535.1 Brevundimonas sp. | reverse complement strand
CGCGGACGGCGGCGTCGCACCCTCCTCCGCCAGCTGGTTCGCCAAGGCCAGGTAGCGGGCCAGAATGTCCTGATTGACCTTGAGCACTACTGTCGACTCGGCGCGCTTGGCCTGGATCCCGAGCGTCACCTGTCCCCGGTTCAATCGTGCCTGCGCAGACGCCTTCGCGTGACGCGCCAGCGTGTCGAAACCCGGGGGGCCCCGGAAGCGAACGTCCAGATTGCGACCGTTGACCGAGCGCGCCTCGACCGACCAACTCCAATCGCCCAGCGCGCCGTCCGCACGCCCGAACCCCGTCATGCCCGAGAGAGCCGTCATTGGGCGGAAGCCGGAGCGGGCGTCTGCGTCCCCTGCGGGATGCTGATCACCCGCGCACCGGGAGGAACCGTTATGCCCGGAGCTGCGGTGGCGCCCGGGGCGGCGTTCGGTACGCCCGGAACCGTGCCCGGCACGGCCGGGGGTGCGGCGCCCGGGGGCAGGCCCGCCTTACGGCGCTCGATTTCGCGCCAGCGGGCGACGTTGGAAAGATGCTCGTCAAATGTCCGGGCGAAGACGTGGCCGCCCGAACCGTCGGCCACAAAGAACAGTTCGTCGGTCCGCGGCGGGCTGAGCACCGCCGCGACGGCCTCTGCCCCCGGATTGGCGATCGGCGTCGGCGGCAGGCCATCGATCTGATAGGTGTTCCATGGCGTTTGCGCGTCTAGTTCCGAGCGGCGGATTCCCCGACCCAGCGGCCGTCCCTGCGTGACGCCGTAGACGATGGTCGGGTCGCTCTCCAGCCGCATGCCGGCCCGCAGCCGGTTGGTGAAGACGGCGGCGACGCGCGGACGCTCGGAAGCGATGCCGGTTTCCTTCTCCACGATGGAAGCGAGGATCATGGCCTCCTCAGGGGAGCGAACGGCTGTCGTCGGGCTGCGCGTCGCCCACAGCCGCGCGAGGTTCTGGTCCCGCGCCACGTTCATGCGGCGAATGACGGAAAGGCGCGTCTCGCCCCGGCTGATCTCGTAGGTGTCCGGCCAGAGGCTGCCTTCATCCGGAACGGCGTCGATGGCGCCAGTCAGGATCGGCTGGGCGTTGAGGATGTCCACCGCCTGGGCCGACGACCAGCCCTCCGGCAGGGTCACATAGTGGCGCACCACCTTGCCCTCGACGAGCAGACGGATGACGGACCTCAAGGACGCCTTCGACGGCACCTCGTATTCGCCCGCGCGCAGAGTGCGGTCGGAGCCGGTCACCGCCGCTGCGGCCTTGAACATGTCGGTCGAGCGGATGACGCCGGCGGATTTGAGAGTGGCGGCGATGGCCGCGACCCCCGCTCCGCTGGGCAGAGTAACGACCGTGGTCTCACCCGTTCGGGCCGTCGGACCCGGCGCATAGAGGACGCTCCACACCGCGGCGAGGGCGACGATTACAAACAGGCTCAGGGTGGCGGTCGCCGCCAGTATCGCCGTCCGGCGGCTCGACCCGCGTTCGACCCTGCGTCCGAACACTAGGCCACCTTCCGGAACAGGACGGACGCATTGGTGCCGCCGAAGCCGAAGCTGTTGGACAGGGCCACG
>DASRWP010000344.1:0-2133 GCA_035654535.1 Brevundimonas sp. | reverse complement strand
CCAGGCGGGCAGGCCCGCGTGGTTCGGAACACCGCTGCGGGCTATGGCGACGAACGCCCGGCTGAGCCGGTCCGCCATCGGCTGCGCCTCGGGTCCAATCGCGCGGCTGCCGGCCGCGCCGACGTTGTCGAAGGCGAGGGGGATGTCGTCGGTGTGCTGGGCCCCGCGCCGTCCGCCCTCGATCGGCGAGATCCAGTCGAGCTGATAGACGAAGGCCGGCGTTCCCGCGGCGGCGCGAGCCTCGGCCTCGATGATGGCGGCGCGCCAGGACCGCGCGGCTGTCGTGGCGGCGAAGAAGACCTCGCTCGGGCTGTAGTGCGGGTACATCTCACGATAGGCGGCGATCACCGGTTCCGGCGCGACGTCGATGCGCATGGTGGCCAGCGTCATCCGGCCGGGCAGCGCCAGCCGGATCCCGTCGTACAGCGGACTGGAGCCCGAGCCGGTCGCGTAGCCGCCGCCGTGGATATAGACCATCACAGGCCGCCGTTCGCGGTCGAGGCCGGGCGTCCAGACGTTGAGAAACAGGCAGTCCTCCGATTGGTTCGGTTCGTCGCTGGTCTGGGGGCAGGCGGGGCCATAATCGAAAGCGTCGACCGGCTCGGCCCACGGCGCCGGCGCGACGGGCGGCTGGAACCGGCGCGGACCCGTGTCGGCGCCGTATCGGACGCCCTTGAAGACCGCCACGCCAGCGTCGCGTCGTCCCCGCACCGGCCCGCTCGTGGTTGGCGCCACAGGGTGCGCTGATTGTGCCCGCACAGAACCACCGCCAACCGCGCAAAGCGCCAGCCCGCCGACGAGGGCGCCGCGACGGTCGATCGGAAGGGGCGGGGTCATACCGCAGACTAGGCTTGCCGCCGCAACCTTGTCACCGGTGTCATTCTGCACGGCTGTTGCTCTCTGCAACCTCTGCCGCTCTAGTGCGATCACGCATTGTTACGGACCACCTCCCCCAGGTCCGCGGAGATCCTGATGACGTACGACGCCCGCGCCGGCCTCTCGGTTGCTACGCCGCTCACGGCGCTGGTTGAGGGCGAGATCCTGCCGGGGCTGGGAATAGAGGCTCAAGCCTTCTGGACCGGTGCGGCCGCCCTGTTCGCCCGGTTCACGCCGCTTAACCGGAAACTTCTGGGGAGGCGGGATGAACTGCAGGTCCAGATCGACGCCTGGCACGAAGCGAAGCGGGGGCTGCCGTATGACCCGACCACGACCGAAGGCTTCCTGCGCGAGATCGGCTATCTCGTCGACGAGCCCGCGTCCTTCGCCATCGGAACCGAGCACGTCGACGACGAGGTCGCCCGCATGGCGGGCCCGCAACTGGTCGTTCCGATCCTGAACGCCCGGTTCGTCCTCAACGCGGCCAATGCGCGCTGGGGCAGCCTTTATGACGCGCTCTACGGGACGGACGCGCTTGGCGACCCGCCACCGCCGGGCGCCTACGATGCAGAACGCGGCCGGCGCGTCGTCGCCTATGCCAAAAGCTTTCTCGATCAGGCCGTGCCTCTGGCGCAGGGACGCTGGGCCGACCTGTCAGGCGACGGGAAAGAGATCGCCCTGCGGGACCCCGCCCAGTTCGTCGGTCGTGGAGAGCGATCGCGCCTGTTTCGCCACAACGGCCTGCTCATCGAGGTGGTGTTCGATCCGGACCACCCGGTCGGTCGCACCGACCCGGCGGGCGTCTCAGATGTGGTCCTTGAGGCCGCGCTGAGCACCATCGTCGATCTCGAAGACTCGGTCGCCGCCGTCGATGGGGCGGACAAGGCCGCGGGGTACCGCAACTGGCTGGGGCTGATGAAGGGCGACCTCAGCGAGACCTTCGCCAAGGACGGGAGGATGCTCACGCGAGAGCTGCAGCCCGACCGGACGTTCACGGCGCCGGATGGATCGACGGTGACCCTGCCCGGGCGGTCGCTGCTGTTCGTGCGCAACGTCGGCCATCTGATGACGACGCCTGCGGTGCTGTTGCCCGACGGCTCGGAGGCGCCGGAGGGGGTGCTGGACGCCGTCGTCACGGCGTTGATTGGCCTGCACGACCGAGGCCCTTCAGGTCGTGCAGGCCAATCAACGCCGTGACGACGGCGTCCAGCACCCCCTCCGGCGCCTCCGAGCCGTCGGGCAACAGCACCGCAGGCG
>DASRWP010000343.1:0-7168 GCA_035654535.1 Brevundimonas sp. | reverse complement strand
GGCCGCGGGGCCGTAGGTCTCCGTCAGCCATGCGCGCGCGTCCAGGCCACCTGACCACGACCGGGGCGCATCCGCCGCACGGATGGTGCGGCGGCTGCGGCTAAGCTAGCTTGTACGTGACCTCGGGGAAGGTAACGATGGCGTTGGCGCTCGGGGGCGGGGCGATGGGATGATCGGCTATGTCTGACCTCTCCGACGAGACGGCCATGACGCCCGTCGCCGACCCGGCTCCCGCGACGCGCCGCGCGCTGCGCATGATCCGGCTGGATACGGACGGCGAAGGCACGCTTCAGGTCAGACTGTATCGCACCCTGCGTTCGGCCATCGCGCGAGGTCTGTTCGCGCTGGGAACACGCCTGCCCTCCTCGCGGGCCATGGCGCATGATCTGGGCATTTCCCGCAACACCGTGACGGCTACTCTCGACGAACTCATCGCGGACGGCTGGATCGAAGCGCGGTGGGGCTCAGGCGTCTATGTCCTGAGCGAGCGACGCGCCCACCCGGCTGACGCAAGCTCCGATCCTCTGCCGGACGGGCCGGATATCATTCCGTTCGACATTTACGCGCCGGGCCTCGACTTCTTCCCACTGGACGCCTGGCGGCGCATTCAGGCCCGCCGGTGGTCGACGATGTCGCCCGCCGACCTCCGAGACGGAGCCGGCGCTGGCTACTCCGCGCTGCGCCGGACCATCGCCGACCACATGTGGGTGGCCCGGGGTGTTTCCTGCACGCCCGATCAGGTGATTGTCACGCACAGCGTCACCGAAGGCGTGGACCTCGTTCTTCGGCGTCTCACCCGCCCCGGCGACGAGATCTGGGTCGAGAACCCCGGCCTGCTCGGATACCACCACATGTTCCGTGCGGCGGGCCGGCGTCCCGTCGCCGTTCCGGTGGACGGCGATGGGCTCGACGTCCGGACGGCGCGCGCCTTGTCGCCAAACGCGCGTGCGGCAGTGGTCTCACCCCAGTCGCAGTTTCCCACCTGCGTCACGCTCAGCGAGGAACGCCGATCCGAACTGTTGGCGTGGGCCCGGGAGAATGAGGCATGGATCATCGAGGACGACTACGACTCAGAGTTTCGGCTCGACGAGGGTCAGCCCGTGCCACTGGCGGCTCGCGCAGGAGTCGATCGCGTGATCTACGCCTACTCCTTCAGCAAGGCGCTCTTCCCCGGCCTGCGGGTCGCCTTTCTCGTCCTGCCGCCGGGAGTCTCGGCGCCCGTCATCGACCTGCTTCGACACACGGAGGGATACCCAGCGTGCCGAGTCAGATGGTGCTGCGAGACTTTATCGAGGAAGGCTGGCTGGATACCCACGTCCGGGCCTGCCGGGCCGCGTTCCGGCAGCGGCGCGAGGTTATGTACGAGTCGGTAGAGCCGAAGCTGGCCTCGTGGCTGCGCTTCGAGCGAAACCCGTTCGGCTCACACCTTGTCGCCCGGCTGGATGGGAGAATAGACCCACGGCGGCTTGAGGCGATGTGCCGGGCCGAAGGACTGGTCGTGGCGGCAATGGACAACTTCTCGGTCGAGCCGACCGGCGATGAACGGCTGATCCTTGGATACGCCACCCACACGCCCCACAAACTGATCGACGCTGCCGATAAGCTGGCCGGGATCCTCCGCCGCTTCTGAGGCTTGTCGACCAGCCGGCGCCTAGCTGTCGAGGAAGCTCCGCAGCTTCCGTGACCGTGACGGGTGCTTGAGCTTCCGCAGGGCCTTCGCCTCGATCTGACGGATGCGTTCGCGCGTCACCGAGAACTGCTGGCCGACCTCTTCCAGCGTGTGATCGGTGTTCATGCCGATGCCGAAGCGCATCCGAAGAACGCGTTCCTCGCGCGGCGTCAGCGACGCCAGCACGCGGGTGGTGGTCTCGCGCAGGTTGGACTGGATGGCCGCATCGATGGGCAGGATCGCGTTCTTGTCCTCGATGAAATCGCCCAGGTGCGAGTCTTCCTCGTCGCCGATCGGCGTCTCGAGGCTGATCGGCTCCTTCGCGATCTTGAGAACCTTGCGGACCTTCTCCAGCGGCATCGCCAGCTTTTCGGCCAGCTCTTCCGGGGTCGGCTCGCGGCCGATCTCGTGCAGCATCTGACGTGATGTCCGCACGATCTTGTTGATCGTCTCGATCATATGCACCGGAATGCGGATGGTGCGGGCCTGATCGGCGATCGAGCGGGTGATGGCTTGACGGATCCACCAGGTCGCGTAGGTCGAGAATTTGTAGCCGCGGCGGTACTCGAACTTGTCGACCGCCTTCATCAGACCGATGTTGCCTTCCTGAATAAGATCAAGGAATTGCAGGCCGCGGTTGGTGTATTTCTTGGCGATGGAGATGACGAGGCGCAGGTTGGCCTCGACCATTTCCTTCTTGGCCTGACGGGCCTCGCGCTCGCCCTTCTGCACCGTCTGGACGATGCGGCGGTAGTCGTCGATCGGCAGGCCTGCCTCGGTCGCCACGGCGGCGACGTCGCCGCGGATCTGGCCAATCTGGGCCGCTTCGTTGTCGCTGAACTTGGTCCAGCGCACGCCCATGCCCTTGACGGTCTCGGCCCAGTTCGGATCCAGCTCCCTGCCGAAGTAGGATTTCAGGAATTCGGGGCGCGAGATGCCGTAGCTGTCGGCCAGACGCAGAAGCCGGCCTTCGAGGCCCATCAACCGCTTGTTGATTGCATACAGCTGCTCGACCAGCGCCTCGATCCGGTGGTTGTTCAGCTTCATGGTCTTCAGACGGCCGGAGATCGTCGTCGTCAGCGCGTCGTAGGCCTTCTGGTCCTTGGCGCTCAGAACCTCCCCCTTCAAGCGGCTTTCGACCAGCTTGTCCTGCAGCTTGCGGAAGGCGCCGAAGTCCGAGGCGACCGCGTCCAGCACTTCCATGACGCCATCGCGAAGCTCGGCTTCGAGCGCCGAGATCGACATCCCGCCGCCATCGTCGAAGTCCTCGTCCTCTTCGTCGTCGGTTTCCGGCTTGGGCTCCGCGCCCTCTTCCGGCTCGGCGGGCTCGACGACCGTACCGGCGGGCGGCTGGTTGTGCGGCAGCGACGAGGGGTTCAGCACGCCGTAAGTGGCGTCGAGGTCGATCACCTCGCGCAGCAGGATGCGGTTGTTGGCCAGTTCGTCGCGCCAGACCATGATGGCCTCGAACGTCAGGGCGCTTTCGCACAGGCCCGAGATCATGGCGTCGCGGCCGGCCTCGATGCGCTTGGCAATGGCGATCTCGCCCTCGCGGCTCAGCAGCTCGACCGAGCCCATCTCGCGTAGATACATGCGCACCGGATCGTCGGTGCGGTCATAGGCGGCCTTGGCGGGAGTTTCGGCGACGGCGGTCTCGGCGCGTTCGGCGACCTCGCCACCCTCGCCTTCCTTCGTCTCGGCGTCCTCTTCGGCCTCGACGACGTTGACGCCCATCTCGGACAGCATCGCCAGCGTGTCCTCGATGGCGTCCGGGGTCACTTCCTCGGACGGCAGGACCTTGTTCAGGTCCTCCATCGTCACATAGCCGCGGGCCTTGGCCTGTTTGATGAATTTCTTCACCCCGGCGTCGGTGAGGTCGAGCAGCGGCCCGTCGGTCGTCGTCTCGGGCGGTTCCTGCGTATCACTCATTCAGTCTTGATCTCCGGGTGGAGGGCTGATCAGGCCGTCCGCCAAATACAACGTGTGGAGGGGTCGTTGGTTACGATCCCGCTCTGTCTTCCCAAATCTCTCCGGTTTTGATCGCGCGGCGCAAAGCATCCCGCTCGGCTTTGAGCCGGCGAAACGCCTCGTCCTGCCCCGGCACGCCACGCGCCGAAGTCAGTGCATCCTCCAGCGCCGCCACGCGTGTGAGCGCGTCGAACGCCTGCGACCATCGGATCCGCGCCTCGCCGAGGGGCTTGTCTGTGGCCAGGAAGGGCGCGCCGGACTTTGCCGCCGCCTTCTCGACCTCGTGCATTAGGACGCCATGACCCGATTGCGCCAGATGGCGACGGAGCGCGGCTGAGTCAAGGTCCTGACCGGAGAACCTGAGCCGAACCATCTCCTGCGCCAGCCCGTCCAGCGCCGGATCGCCGAACCCATGCGCGGCGATGGCTTCGAGATGGTCGTCCATACGCTCGGGATCCTCGACCGCCCCATGCGCCAGAGCGGCTGCGACTGGCTCGATTGAACGCGCCAGCGACTGCATCGCCTGCGCCCCCTCGGCGGTCTGACCGAGCTTCGGCGGAGGCCCCGGACGCCAGCGCCCGCCTTGGACCTGCCCCGTCGCATTCGGGGTTTGCCGTCGGGCCGGAAACAGGCCGTCGAAGCGATCGAACAGGTCCCTGCGGTATTGTTCGGCCAGATCCTTGTCCTGAATGGCTGAGGCGGCCTGTCGCAGCCGGCCCTTGAACCCGGCCCGGCGCTCGGGCGTGTCCAGAGGTTCGACCTCGCCCTCTTTCTGGAACAACACCTCGGCGAAAGTCCGGGTCGCAGCCAGCGCCTGCCGCAGGGCGGGCGCGCCGCGGTCCCGCAGGATGTCGTCAGGATCCTTTCCGCCCTCCAGAAGGGCGAAGCGGAACGACCGGCCGGCCTTCAGCTGCGGCAGCGCCCGCTCGATGGCGCGATAGGCCGCCCGGCGTCCCGCCGCGTCGCCATCGAAACAAAGGACCGGTTCGTGCGAGACCAGCCACAGCCGCTCCAACTGTTCCTCCGTCAGGGCCGTGCCCATGGGCGAGACAGCGGGGATGCCGGCCCGATGACAGGCGATCACATCCATATAGCCCTCGACCACCACAATAGCCTGATCCGAGCGGCTTTCCGCGCCGAGGATGCGCCGCGCCTCGGGCAGGCCGTAGAGGGTGGCGCCCTTGTGGAAGAGGGGGCTCTCCGGCCCGTTCAGATATTTGGCGCGGTCGTCCGGATTCATGGCCCGCCCGCCGAAGCTGACGATCCGCCCCCGCGCGTCGAGGATGGGGAACATCAGCCGGTCGCGGAACCGGTCGTACGGCGTACCTCCGCCCTCGGGCGCGATCAGCATCCCGGCCTCGACCAGATCACCGGGCCGGGCCCCGCGCTGGACCAGCGCCGCCTTCAGCCCCTCGCGATCGTTCGGTGCATAGCCCAGCCCGAACCGTTCCCACTGGTCCTCGGGCAGGCCCCGCTTCTCCAGATACTCGCGCGCCGCCTTGCCCGGAGACCGGCGCAGATTGGCGGCGAACCACTTCTGCGCCAGGTCCATCCAGTCGGTCAGGCCCTGCTTCTTCGCTTCGCGCTCGGCCGCCTGCGGGTCTTCCGCGGGCAGGGCCATTCCGGCCTCGCCCGCCAGTCGCTGCACCGCCTCGACGAAACTGAGCCGCTCGGTCTCTTGCAGGAAGGAGATGACGTCGCCGTGCTTGCCGGACGAGAAGTCGTGGAAGAAGCCCTTGTCGTCGTTGACGAAGAAGGACGGCGACTTCTCCTTGGTGAAGGGCGACAGGCCGACATATTCCCGGCCCTGACGCTTGAGCTTCACCGTCCGCCCGATGATGTCGGACGGCCGAAGGCGGGCCTTCAGTTCTTCAAGGAAGCGATCGTCGAAGCGCACAGGCCTCTTATAGCGTGCGACTCACCGGATTCGGCGCATTTACCTTTTGTTAACCAGAAAGGCCAAAGCGCGACCATAACCGCCTGATTAAGCGCACATTTTTACTCCACATACGGAACGATCCACAGTCCTGTGGATTAACCATGTGTCCGCCGGTGAACAGTGGCGGGTGTGGCTGGCGGCGCGGCGAAGACCGCGACCCCGGTCGAGAGTGAGAAAAGACTGATGTTTGTGACCATCGCCCGACCGGCGGTGGAGCCCCGAGGCCCCGACGCCGTCGCCGTCCCCGGCTCCCCCGCCATCATTGAACTGTCGCCGCGCGCGCTCCACGCCCGCCTGCTCGAAAACGCAGCCCTGCGCCGGATGCGGGGGCTCGAGCGAAAGCGGAGCAACCGTCAGGAGGACGCCGGTTACTGGCTCAGCGCCGCCCCGGTCGCGGTGCGCAAGGCCAGCGCCTTGCGGGAGCAAAAGAGCTTTGCGCCCCTGCCCTGAACGGCTCAGAGGTAGCCGAGCCACCAGTCCCGCCGGCGGCGCTTGACGCCCTCCAGCCATCGCGACAGCGGATACAGCAGCGCCAGAACCGCCAGCCAGGCTAGGTAGACCCCGCCGAGGTCGAGCCCCCAGCCAGCCTCGGTCAGCCGGCTGGGATCGCCCAGCATGTTGAAGAAGGCGGCTGGCGGCACGCCCATGGCCGCACCGACCAGCACCGCCAGCCCATGCGCCACGAAGAGGTGCAGGACATAGGTGAACAACGGTGTCCGGCCAAAGGTAAGCAGCACGCCGTCGAGCCGCCCCCGCAGTCGGCCGAGCAGCGGCAGCAGGGCCAGGGCCAAGCCCAGTGTCACCAGAACAAAGTCTGGCGAGGGCGGATACTTGCCGACGTTGAGAAAGGACAGAACCGTCCACAGACTCGGCGCGGACCGACCAGGGAAGAGGGTCGCCATAGCCATTAACGGCCCTGAGGATCAGGAAGAGGCTGAGGGCGAGACCCGACAGCGCGAGTATTGCCCGGGTCCGCATCGGCTCCGGCCAACGAAACACCGGCCCCACACCATAGCCCAGCATCATGACGCCCAGCCACGGCACAAAGGGGTAGACGACGAATCCGCCGAGTGCGGGCCCGAACTCGAACGAGGCGCTCCATGCCGGGGCGAGCGCTCCGAGCTCCGCTGGCTCGATCGGCGCGAGAAGGGGGTGGCCGAGAACGATCAGTCCCCCCACGGCCAGCAACACCGGACGGGGCGCCCAGATCAGGGCGGCCATGGCGATCATCGACGCGCCAAGGGCCCAGATGACCTGGAGAACGAGACCCCCGCCGAAATTGAAGCCATAGCGCACGACCGTAAGCTCCAGCAGAACGAGCCATGCGCCGCGGGTCAGCAGGTAGATGCTCAAAGATCCGCGGCCGCGTCCGCCCGCGCGCTGCAGGAAAATCGAGATCCCCGCGAGGAAGACGAAGGTCGGCGCGCAAAGGTGGGTGATCCACCGGGTCAGGAACAGGGCCGGGTCGCCGGAATCCGGAGCCAGCGGCGACTCGACGAGGGCGGTGCGATGAAAGAAGTCGCGGACGTGGTTCAGGACCATCAACACGATCACAAGGCCGCGAAGCATGTCGATAGCTTCGATCCGGGCAG
>DASRWP010000342.1:0-3988 GCA_035654535.1 Brevundimonas sp. | reverse complement strand
GGTCGATGACGATCTCTGCGAACTTCGGCGCGTCCTTCACCTTCTCGTCGGTGATGCCATGCACCCGGATGGCGTCCGGCGGGATCGTCCGCTCGGGATGGATCAGCCGGTGGAACATCCGCCCGGTCGGCAGCAGGTCCTCGATCTCGATACAGCCGACCTCGATCATCCGGTCGCCGGTGCGGGGGTCGAAGCCGGTGGTTTCAGTGTCGAGGACGATTTCGCGGGACATGGCCCTTAATGGGATGGTTCGGCGCCGCGCGGAAGCCCGCGCCGGGGGGATGTCCAGCCCGGCGTCAGAACCATCCCCACGATTTCCGTCACCCTCGCCCTGGCGGCCTCCAGCCCCTCGCCCGTGTCGACGACGAAGTCGGCGCGGCGGCGCTTTTCCGCATCGGGCAGTTGCCGCGCCAGAATGGCCTCGAAGCGCTCGCGGGTCATGCCGGGGCGGGCCAGCACGCGCGCCGCCTGGACCTTCTCCGGAGCCGTGACGACGACCACCGCGTCGACCGCGGCGTCTCCGCCGGTTTCGAACAACAGGGCGATGTCCAGGACCGCCAGCCTTACGCCGCGCGCAGCCGCCGCCGCCAGATCCCCAAGCCGCCCCGTCAGAACCAGCGGATGGACGATGGCCTCCAGTCGCTTGAACGCCTCGCCATCGGCGCCCAGCGCCTCGGCCAGCCGCCCCCGATCCACGGCGCCGTCCACGACCACGCCCGGAAAGGCCTCGCCCACCGGACCCACGGCCTCTCCGCCCCGCGCATACAGCCCGTGCACCGCGTCGTCGGCGTTCCAGACCATCGCGCCCGCGTCGGCGAACATCGCCGTTGTGGTGGACTTCCCCATGCCGATCGAGCCCGTCAGGCCGAGCACGATCACGCCGCCTCTCCCATCGCGGCCAGCGCCGCCGCCCGCACGTCGATATCGGGGGGCGCGACCCCGAACAGCGCCTCGAACGACGGGCGCGCCTGACCGATCAGCATGGCCAGACCGTCCACCGTCGTAAGCCCCCGCGCACGCCCGGCCGTCAGAAACGGCGTCAGCAGCGGCCGGTAGGTCATGTCCATCAGCACCGCATCCTGCCGCAGAAGGTCGAGGTCCAGAGTCGGCGCAACGGTCGCAGCATTGACCACCAGCGCCGCTTCGCCCAGCCAGGCCGCCGAGGCGACCTCGACGCCCAGGTCGTCCGCCAGCGCACGCGCCCTCGACCCGGTCCGGTTCAGCACCCCGACCCGGGCGCCCGCCGCCTTCAGCGACGCGGCCGCCGCCCGCGCCGCGCCCCCGGCGCCCAGCACCACGATCGTCCGCCCGGCGACGTCCAGCTCCGGCGCCTGTTCCGCCAGCGCCGCCATAAGCCCTGCGCCGTCTGTGCTGTCGGCCCGCACAGCGCGCCCCTCGAACACCAGCAGATTGGCCGACCCGCACACCCGCGCCGTCCCGCTTGCCGCGTCCGCGAGCGCCAGCGCCTGTTCCTTGTAGGGGGCGGTCACGTTCATTCCGCGCAAGGCCCCCCGCCTCCCGTCCTCGATCAGGCCGGCGAAGGTGTCGGCGTCGGCGGGCGCAAAGGGCTCGTAGCGCGCGTCCAGCCCCGCCGCCGCGATCCACGCCCCGTGGATGACCGGGCTCAAGGAATGAGCGATGGGCTGGCCCGCGACGCCTGCGAGCATCGTCATGACCGCAGCACCCCTGCGCGCCGCAGCTCCGCGAGTACAGGCCACAGCGGCAGGCCGAGAACGGTGAAATAGTCGCCCTCCACCGCCTCGAACAGCTGCGTGCCCCATCCCTCGAGCCGGTAGGATCCGACGCAGGCCAGCAGTCCCTCGCCCTCGGCCGCCAGATAGGCGTCGAGAAACGCGTCGGAGAAGTCGCGCACCCGCATCGTCGCCGTATCCACGCCCGACCAGACGATCTGCCCGTTCCGTGCGAGCGCCGCGCCGGAGTGGAGTGCGTGCGTCCGCCCCCGCATGGCGGTCAGCCGCGTCCGGGCCGCTTCGAGGTCCGGCGCCTTGGACACCAGTCCGCCGTCGAAGCTGAGCGTCTGGTCCGCCCCCAGCACCCAGGCGTCGTCGTCGTGGCGCGACACCGCCAGCGCCTTGACCCGCGCCAGCTCGACCGCCAGTCCCGCCGCATCGGCCGGATCGTGGGTCGCCTTGACCGCGTCCTCATCGACGTCAGCGACCTGAACCGAGAACACCACGCCGGCGTCGGCAAGCATGGCCCGCCGCGCCGCGCTCCGGGAGGCGACGATCAACCGTTCGGTTCCGGTCCCGCTCACCACGTCGTCCCCAGCCGCCGGGTGCGGCGTTCATTCAGCACATTGATGATCGCAGCCGCCGTTTCCTCGACCGAGCGGCGCGTCACGTCGATGACCGGCCAGCCCCGCCTCTCGAAAGCCCGGCGCGCCTTGACCGTCTCTTCGCGCACCGAGTCGTGATCGACATAGGCGCTCGCCCGTGTGGCGTTCAGGCCGTCGAGCCGGTTCTTGCGGATCTGCACCAGCCGGTCCGGCGACACCGTCAGGCCGACGATCAGAGGATTGTTCAACCCTACCAGCCGCTCCCCGTCCTCCTGTCCCGGCACCAGCGGAACGTTGGCGGCGCGGATGCCCCGGTGCGCAAGATAGATGCAGGTCGGTGTCTTCGAGGTCCGGCTGACCCCGCACAGGACCACATCGGCGCTCTCGAGCTGGGCCGTCGTACCCTGACCGTCGTCGTGCGCCATGGCGAAGTCCAGCGCCGCGATGCGATTGAAATAGTCGGTATCCAGCGCATGCTGGGCGCCGACCCGGGTCGACAGCGCCGCCCCCAGATAGCGCGAAAGGGCTCCGACCAGAGGATCCAGCGCCGCGATCTGGGGCATGTCCAGAAGCCGGCAGCCCGTCTCCAGCTGCTCCCTCAGTTCCCGATCCACGAGGGTATGCAAAACCACGCCGGGCGACGAAGCGATCTCCTCCAGCACGCGCTCCATCTGCTTGCCCGACCGGACAAGCGCATAGATGTGCTCGATCGGAATGACCCCGTCGAAGCGGGCGACCACCGCCTTGGCCATGGCGTTCAGCGTCTCGCCGGTGGAATCCGACACCAGATGGACATGGAAATAGGTCGCCAGCCGGGCGGGGCCGTTGGCGCGCGGCGGGCCCGGGCTCATCGACGGCTGTCCATATCTGCATCTCTCCTGTGGACCGGGCGGGGCGCCGTTGTCCCGGACCTGCGGGCCTTTTCCTATAGCCGGGACGGAACCGGGCCGCGAGCGGGGACAAGAGTGGACGGCGCCGCCGCCGCCAGGCCCCTTCATCCCAAGGCGGGGGCGGGAGCAGGGTCCGCCTGTGGAGAGCCTTAACAAAATCTTAACGGCGCCCAGCCCCAACATGCGCTTTCGCAACGCAGCGTCCCGGCAGGCTGGCCCCCGCGCGGCTTATCCCCGTTTTCACCAGCCGGGTCGCGACACCCGCGCCGCCGGCTGCAGTCTGCGGACAACCCGGTCAGACCATGCCCGGGCCGCCCGCTTATCCCCGCCATCCCCTGCTCTGCCTCCTTCCTCCATTCCTCAAGACTCTTCTTATGAGAAGGATTGGAAGGGTGCGACACGGGCCGGGCTTGAGCATGAACCGGGCCGCCGGTAGGACCGGGATCAGATGACCGTTCCGATCCCCACCCCCATGTTGCTCAAGGTCCTGTCGGGCGAGACGACGGCGCGTCCACCGGTGTGGTTCATGCGTCAGGCCGGGCGCTACCTGCCGGAATACCGGGCGCTGAGGGCCACGACGTCGGGCTTCATCGAGTTCTGCCACGACCCGGAGAAGGCCGCCGAGGCGACGCTGCAGCCGATGCGCCGCTTCGGTTTCGACGCCGCCATCGTCTTCGCCGACATCCTGCTGATCCCCCGGGCCCTGGGTCAGGAGGTCTGGTTCGAAGCGGGCGAAGGACCCCGGCTCGGAGCGATGCCGTCAGTTGAAAGCATGAGGGAGCGGGCTGAGGGCGCGGGTGAG
>DASRWP010000341.1:0-5313 GCA_035654535.1 Brevundimonas sp. | reverse complement strand
GACGCTTCCGGTTGCCATACGGCCTCCGGGGGCGGCGCCGACGGGAAAAGGAAACCGATTTCCTTCTCTGCCGACCGCCCGCAAAGGAAAGCGGTCAAGCTCCTTTGGCGAACGGTTACCAGAGCGTCAAGTGCGCGGCTGTGCTTTTCCCCTCGGGAAGGAGCACGCACCGGGAACGCCCGGAGATCGGGAGCGATCGCGACATTTTCATGATGCTGGCCCATCAGACATGGGACCGGGAGCGGGCGATGGTGCCTGGGGGCGGATTCGAACCACCGACACGCGGATTTTCAATCCGCTGCTCTACCAACTGAGCTACCCAGGCGACGCGCTCCGCTCGCGGGAGCGGGGTCTATAGGCGAGCCTGTCAGGGGTGTCCAGCCGTCAGATCAGTCTTCGAAGGGATCGCTCGTGGAGGCTTCGTCCACACTGTCGGGGATGGAGTATCCGCCCGCGAACCAGCGTTGCAGATCGACGTCGGCGCACCGTTTGGAGCAGAACGGCTTGTAGGCCTCTTCCGCCGGCCGACGGCGGCAGATGGGACAGGTCGACACGGTCACGTCTCCTCGATGACGAAACGACCCGACGCGATGGTCGGGTCCGGGATGAGGCCCGCGCGCGGGCCCAGTCTGGCCACCCCGGGGGCGGCGCGCATCCCGTCAGCAGGCGCACAGCGGAGCTGCATGCGTGGGGCGGTCGTGTCCGACAGGAGCCGCAGCCTCAAGGCCCGAACCAGATCCTGCGCCTTCTGTTCCGGACGTCGTACCCCATCCGGCCCGGCCAGAAGCTCTTCAAGAGGCGTCATCCGCCACGGAATAGAAAATTGCATCAAGCCGAAGCGGCTGACCGGTCCGAACACAGCCTCCGGATAGTGCGCGAACGCCAGTTTGGCCGCGGCGAGGGCCGCCTCGCCATCATGTCCAGCGCCGATCAGATCGACGGCGATCAGCCCGCCCCAGCGCTTCAACCCGATCAGCCGCGCCGCCTCCCGCAGTCCCTGACGATTCGCCCGGGTCCGGGCTGCAGCGCCGCCTGAGACCCCCGCGGACGGCGCCAGGTCCAGATCGACCGCGACAAGGGCTCGCGTGCGTTCGACCCGCAGGTCGAGGCCGGTGTCAGGGAAGAGTTCGCCGCAAGCCATGGCCGCCTCCTCGGCCTCCATGGCTGCGCGGATGGCGGCGACCCCGGTGACGACCGCAGCGCCGGGAGCGAGCCGGGCGAGGCTGTCCATGACGGTCGGGCCTGCCCGTAGCAGGCGAGGCTCCCCTTCCCCGGCCCCGACCCGGCGAAGCGTCGGTCCCTTCTGCTCACGCGGTTCCGCCGAGACTTCGACTTCGAGCTTCTCGCCCACCGACAACGACGATCCCGTGGAGAAGGGCAAAAATCCCTGCAGCGGGGCGCCGAGATCGACGAAGGCTCCCTTCAGGCCTGGAACAACCGTCGCGACGCGCCCCACCAGCCGCGCGCCCAGTCGGTGCGCCGGGTCGGCGTCTTCGCGCTGGATCAGCAGGTTATGAAAGCGGCCGTCCCGCACGACGACGCCCCGGACTTCTCCGGGCGTGTCATCGAGAAAGACCTCGATGCTCACGCTCGCCAGCCCGCGCCGTTGAGCAGATTCACGGTCTCGAACAGCGGCAGACCCATCACTGCCGGATAGCTGCCGACCAGTCGCGTTACAAAGGCGCCGGCCCGGCCCTGGATGCCATAACCGCCCGCCTTGCCCCGCCATTCCTCCGAGGCGACGTAGGCCGCGATCTCGGCGTCCGACAGGATTTTGAACGAGACCCGTGTTTCGACGACGCGTCTTGTCACCCGGTCGCCCGCCGCGACGGCGACGGCGGTGAAGACCCGGTGATTTCGCCCCGACAGAAGCTTCAGGAAGCGCGTGGCCTCGTCCTCGTCAGGGGCCTTCTCCAGCAACCGGCGTCCGACGGCGACCACGGTGTCTGCGGCCAGCACGACGGCGTCAGGGCAGCGCGCGGCGACCGTCCGGGCCTTGCTCACAGCCAGACGCGCCGCAAGGCGCGAGGGAGTCTCGTCCTTGAGCGGCGCTTCATCAACGTCGGCGGGTTCGACACGGTCCGGGACGATGCCGACCAGCGCCAGCAACTCGATGCGGCGCGGGCTGGCCGACGCCAGCACCAGTGCGGGACGGCTCATCCGAGCCGGCCCTTACTTGAAGCGGTAGGTGATGCGGCCCTTGGTCAGGTCGTAGGGCGTCATCTCGACCAGAACCTTGTCACCGGCCAGCACGCGGATGCGGTTCTTGCGCATCTTGCCCGCCGTGTGGGCGATGATCTCGTGGTCATTCCCCTCGAGAAGCACGCGGAACGTGGCGTTCGGCAGCAGTTCGCTGACGACGCCGGGAAACTCGAGCAGTTCTTCCTTAGCCATGCGGCCTCTCGCGCCCTTGAATACGTCTCCGAACCCGCGCCGGGCGACAGCGCGCGTGTTTGAGGAGCGGGCGTATGCCCGAAAACGGCGCGATAGTCGAGGCGATGCAGGCGTGATTGGTGCAGCGGGGCGAGTGATGTCTGCTCAAGGGCAGGCCACGCCGCCTGACGCTGTCAGGTCGCTCACCCGCGCCGGTAAAGCGCCGTGACGAGGGTGAACAGCCGGCGGGCGGTCTCGTGGTCGACGGCGATCTTGCCGTCCAGCCGCGCCTTCAACAGGTCGGCCCCTTCGTTGTGCAGACCGCGCCGTCCCATATCAACGGCCTCGATCTGGGCCGGAGAGGTGCCGCGCAGGGCTTCGTAATAGCTGTCGCAGATCAGGATATAGTCCCGGATCACGCCTTTCAGCGGCGTCAGGGACAGGCCATAGGCGCGGCTGAAGTCAGGACCGGCGATGTCGAACACCAGCCGGGTGTCGAGCAGCGACAGCTTCAGTGCGTAAGGGCCGGCTGGGGAGCCGGCAGGCTCGAAACTGTTGGCCTCGACGAGGTCGAAGATCGCCACCCGCCGCTCATGCTCGATTTCCGCCGTCGCCGCCGGAAGCGTGGCCGCGTCCAGATCGACCGAGGCGAGCCGATGGTCCGTCACGCCGAATCCCCGCCCGTTTCGAGATGGGTCGGCGCCACCTTCGCCGGCCAGGGCTCCGACAGATCGGTCAGGATGGCGTCGAGACATTCAACGTCGATCCTCAGGTCTCCGCCGCCAGCGAACATGAGCATCACCCGTCCACCGGGCGCCTCACCGGGGGAGAAGTCCATGGCGAGGAGTTCAAGCGCGCACTCAGGCGAGCGTGGCAGGCGGCGGCTCTTGACCGCAGTCACATCGCCAAACTGCATCGCGGCCATCACGCGCGTGCCCCCGCATTCCCAGCAGAAGCGGCTGAGCTTCAGCGTCACCCGGCGGGCCGACGGCTCCCAGACAATGTCGACCGGGCGCATGATCGCGTCCTGCAGGGCCGCGGAAATGATGTGCAGGTCATCGGCGTCCTCGGCCAGCAGGCGCAGGGGTTCCGGCGGCGCCGAGACCCCGGGTTGGGCCGCACCGGACTGGATTTCAGTGCTCATGGCCTTCGCCCTTGATCCGCCGGATCTCGGCCCCACACGCGCTGAGTTTCTCTTCCAGCCGCTCGAACCCGCGGTCCAGATGATAGACGCGGCCGACGTTGGTTTCACCCTCCGCGGCCATCCCTGCGATCACGAGGCTGACGGAGGCGCGAAGGTCCGTGGCCATCACCGGGGCGCCGCGCAAAGCGGGCACGCCGCGCACCACGGCCTCGCCCGCGTGGACGGAGATGTCCGCCCCCAGCCGCGCCAGCTCGGGCGCGTGCATGAACCGGTTCTCGAAGATGTTCTCGTGGATGACGCTGTCGCCCTTGGCGGTCGTCATCAAGGTCATGAACTGTGCCTGCAGGTCTGTGGCGAAGCCGGGGTAGACCTCGGTGGTGACGTCTACCGCCTCCAGACGGCGGGCCGGATCGCGGCGGACGACGACGCCGTCCGGCGTCGGCTCCACCTCGACCCCGGCAGCGACCATTTTTTCCGTCAGAGCGCTCATGAGCTCCGGACGAGCCCGGCTTAGCCGCACCTCTCCGCCCGCCATGGCCGCCGCCACCGCGTAGGAGCCCATTTCGATGCGGTCAGGAATCACCGACCACTCCGCGCCGCCCAGCGAAGACACGCCCTCAATAGTCAGAACGTCAGTATCGACGCCCTCAATGTTCGCGCCCATGGCAATGAGGCAGCGGGCGAGGTCGCCGATTTCCGGCTCCATAGCGGCCCGCCTGAGAACCGTCGTGCCTTGCGCGAGAACCGCCGCCAGCAGGGCGTGCTCGGTCGCGCCCACCGAGACGAAGGGAAACTCGATCTCGGCGCCGCGCAGCCCTTTCGGCGCCGTGGCCGAGACATAGCCCTCGGCGAGTTCGATGGCCGCCCCGAACGCCGTGAGCGCCTGAATGTGAAGGTCCACCGGCCGGGCTCCGATCGTGCATCCGCCGGGGAGCGAGACCTTGGCGTGGCCGGTCCGCGCCAGCAGCGGCCCCAGCACGTTGAAGCTGGCGCGCATCTGGCGAACGAGGTCGTAGGGCGCGAAGGTCGAGGTGATCTCACGCGCATGGAACAGGGTCTCCGACCCGTCGGCTCCTTCACGCTCCTCGACCGACACGCCAAGCTCGCCGAGCAGCCGGCCGAGAAACTTGGTGTCCGCCAGCCGCGGCATGTTGGTCAGCAGCAATGGCTGATCGGTGAGGATCGACGCGGCCATCAGCTTGAGGGCGGAGTTCTTGGCGCCGCTGATGGGGATGACCCCGTTCAGCCGGGCGCCGCCGGTGATGGCGATGCTGTCCATGTCGTCTCGTCAGGCCGTCTGCAGGGCGCGGACGGAGGATCGGCTATCTAGCGCGGACCGTCGCGATTGCGAAAGGCCGCGGACGCCGGCGCCGACAATCAGTTGCTGGGTTTGCCCGGCCGCGTGTCGCGCGCCGCCGCCTTGCGCCGCTTAAGATTGTCCCGCAGCGCCGTGGCGAGCCGCTGCGCTCTCGCGGTGGCAGGTGTTTTCGGCGGGGCCAGCGGGTCTGGCAGACTGGCCGGCAGGTCCGGCAGGGGCGCGGGCGTCTTCGACTCATCCATGCCGCGATCTGACGCGCGAGACAGGTTTTCCGCAAGCGGGGCAAATCGGGGCTTCCCCCTTTGTCCCCGGTTGGCTATAGGGCCGCTTCCTCAGATCAGGCCGCCGTAGCTCAGTGGTAGAGCGCATCCTTGGTAAGGCTGAGGTCGTGGGTTCGATTCCCCCCGGCGGCACCACTCTGAAAACCTGAAAGGCCCGATCGTCGATCGGGCCTTTTGTTTTTGCAGCGCGGTTCTTC
>DASRWP010000340.1:0-3842 GCA_035654535.1 Brevundimonas sp. | reverse complement strand
GGGCGCCGGTGTTTGCGATCGACGGCTCGAACACGAAACTGGGCGAAATGACGCCCGCCGCCGCCCGCTGGCGCAGCTCGGCGGCGATGTTGCCCATGACCCGCTCGGCGTCACGCAGGCGCGAGACATAGGCTTCGGCGTCGGACATGCTGTCCACGCGGTGGTTGTTGATCATGAAGGCCGGCAGGCCTGTCGTCGGATTGCCGTTGGCCGCGAACTGATAGCCCCACTCGCGCCAGCGATTGCCCAGTCGCGCCTGTTCGACGCCATACTCGAACAGCCGCCACGACAGCCGGCTGTCGGCGCTGAGCGTCTGCGGGTTGAACTGGTCGTTCAGCCGGGCCAGCTGCGCCTCAGCGAGGGCCAGCGCCCGGTCCGCCGCCGCGTCGGTGCCTTCATCCAGCTTGTCGTAGTCGGTCTTGAGGCCCAGCGACGTCATCTGTTGCGGCGACAGGGCGATCCGCTCCTGGAACGCCTGCTCGAAGAACGCCGCCAGCCGCGCGTCCTCGCTCTGGGCCGTGGCAGGCGCGGGCGCGGCGGTCTGCGCCAGAGTGGGCCCGGACAGGCCAGCGGTGAGGGCGAGTGCGGCGGTGGTGGCGACAAGCAGACGGCGCATGATGTTCCCCGGAGATGGCAGGGCGCGACCATCACCGCTCGGGCGGCGGGGCGCAAGTTACGTCGAAGTCAGGCTTTGCCTACCAGCTCCCGCTGTTCGGCATTGACAGCCACGGCTCCGCCGGCGCCAGCGCCTCGCCTTCCTGAAGCAGTTCGATCGACACGCCGTCGGGCGAACGGACGAAGGCCATGCGGCCGTCGCGGGGCGGGCGGTTGATGACGACGCCGCCGTCCATCAGGCGCCGGCAGGCGGCGTAAATATCGTCGACTTTGTAGGCGAGGTGGCCGAAGTTGCGTCCGCCGTCGTAGGGCTCCGGATCCCAGTTGAAGGTCAGCTCGACCTCGGGCGACCGCTCCGCCTCAGCCCGCGCGCGGTCGGCGGACGCGGCGAGGAAGATCAGGGTGTAGCGGCCCGCCTCATTTTCCATTCGCCGCGTCTCCTCAAGTCCCAGCAGGTCGCGATAGAAGCGCAGCGAGACGTCGAGGTCGCTGATGCGGACCATGGTGTGCAGGTAGCGCATGCGAAGCTCCATCGCGGAGAGGGGGGAGGCGGTCTCTATAGCGACCGTTCGCCACGCGAGCCAACGCGCCGGACTTTCGGCGGATGCGCCCGGCGCGTTCGCCTGCTAGAGGCGGCGTTCGCGCCGTGCAGGGAACCACATGCTTCGCAAACTCTACGACTGGGTGTTCTCGCTCGCGCGCAGCCGTCATGCGACCCCCGCCCTGGCCGTGGTGTCCTTCGCCGAGAGCTCGTTCTTCCCGATCCCGCCCGACGTGATGCTGGGGCCGATGATTCTGGCGCGGCCGGACAAGGCGTATTTCTACGCCGGGGTCTGCACCGTGGCGTCCGTTCTGGGCGGCGTACTCGGCTACGCCATCGGCTACTTCCTGACCGACGTCGGGATGATGATCCTGGCGTGGCTGGGGAAGGCCGACACCTTCGAGGCGTCCAGGGAGCTGTTCCAGCAGCACGGCGCCTGGGTCATCCTGATCAAGGGGCTGACCCCCATTCCGTTCAAGCTGATCACGATCGCCTCGGGCGTCTTCCACTTCAACTTCCCCCTGTTCGTGGCCCTGTGCGCCGTGACCCGCGGGGGCCGCTTCTTCGCGGAGGCCTGGGTGCTGAAGCGCTGGGGGCCCGCCGTGCTGGCCATGGTTGAGAAGCGGCTGGCGATGTGGACGGTCATTGGCATCGTGGCGCTGGTCGGAGCGATCGTCGCGGTGAAGCTGCTCTGAGGGATCAGGGATTAGGGTTTAGGGAGGAGGGGTCTCAGGCTCGAGTTGCCCGCCTGCGCCCGCCGACACCTAATCCCTCATCCCTCATCCCTCATCCCTCATCCCTCATCCCTAATCCCTAATCCCTGCCCTCCTCCCCAATCGACGCCGCCTTCGCGTCCCGCTATGAACGACCTCCAATGAGAGGCCTGTACCGACTCCTGACGCGGTGGTGGACCGCCTTCGCCCTCGCCGCCTCGCTGGCGATGCTGGGCGCGGCGCATGCGTTCGAGCGCTTCGGGGGCCTCGCGCCCTGCAATCTCTGCCTCAAGCAGCGTGAAGTGTACTGGGGCGCAGTCGCCGTGGCCCTGACCGCCACCCTCTGGCACCTGATCAGCCGCGGCAGCCGGGGCACGCCCCGTATCGCCGCCTTCATGCTGGCCGTCGTCTTCACCACCGGCGCCGTCACCGCGGCCTTCCACATGGGTGGCGAGCTCGACTGGTGGACGCTGCCCGCCGCCTGCGCCGCCGGCGGATCCGCCGATCTTGAGAGCCTGACCGCCCTTGCCCTCGGCTCCGGGCCGATCGAGCGTCTGCCGCTCTGCGACGAGGTGGCATGGAGCCTGCTCGGCGTTTCGATGGCAGGGTGGAACGCGCTGATCTCGGCGCTCCTCGCCGTGTTCAGCCTGCTCGCCGCCAAGAGGCCCAAGGATGCCCGCGCCCCACGACCCTGAAGCGACCGCCCGGCGTCGCATTCCGCTGGCCCGCCCCGGACCGGGCGCCAGCCGCCGTCGCCGGGCCGAGATCCTGCGGGTGGATCACGCCGGCGAGTACGCCGCGGTGCACATCTATCGCGCCCAGAAGGCGGTGTTCGAGGGCCGGTTGGGCCGCGAGGCGATCGCGGCGGACATGGCCGGGATGCAGGGACAGGAGGCGGTTCACCTCGCCCGGTTCGAGGCCCTGCTGAACGCCGAACGGGTGCGCCCGACCCTGATGACGCCGGTCTGGCGGCTCGCCGCCTTGGCGCTGGGAACCGGCACCGCCCTGATGGGCGAGAAGGCCGCCCACGCCTGCACCGAGGCGGTCGAGGCCGTCATTGAGGAACACTACGCCGACCAGGTCGCCGAGCTTCAGGACCGTGATCCCGACCTGGCCGCCGAACTGAAGGTGTTCCGCGACGAGGAACTGGCGCACCACGACCATGCCGTCGATCATGGCAGCCGCGAGGCTCCGGGTTACCGGCTGCTCTCGTCGGTCATCAAGGCGGGCTGCCGCGCGGCGATCAGGATCAGCGAACGGGTGTGACGTCGAAGGCCAGCAGCAGCGTGCGCTGGCGTTCGCTCCCGTTATCGTCGGACAGGATATAGAGGCGCACGCCGCCCGGGGAGCGCGCCGCCGCGATCCCTTCGAAATTATCGACCGTCGACGGCAGGCTCAGTTCCAGCAGCACCGGCCCGAGCGCGCCGTCCGTCGCCATCCGCCGCACCCGCGCCCTGACGTCGACCGGCGGCCGGAAGCGCCGCTCCACGACCCAGAAGCCGTCGCCGCCGGGATCCCGGTCCATGCCGGTGATGCGGAATTCGCTGTCGGGGACCGGCTCCGGCGGCGGCGCGACTACCATACGGCAGCCGGATGGAGCGCAGTCCCAGACGCCGCCGGACTCGCCCGCCACGCGCCAGCCGCCGGGCGCGGACGCGACGCCCTCCATCCCGTCGTTGTCGCCGAACGCCACGTCCGGCGAGCGAAGCGGCGTCGGCCGCTGGACCGGCGCGTCCGGCGGGCCGTACGACCAGAGCCTGTGACGGCGCTCGAACGACACGGCCAGATCGCCGTTCGGAGCAAGGAAGAGGCCCTCCGCGTCGCCGTCGGCCTTGTCGGTGATTGGCCGGCCGTCGAGCAGTGTGAGCCGCCGATAGCGCAGGGCGTCGAGGCCGCGTAGCCGCCCGGCGCCGTCCAGCCGCAGCCGCCCACGCACCAGATCGCCCGCGTCGGTCACCCCAACGAAGTCGTCT
>DASRWP010000339.1:0-7691 GCA_035654535.1 Brevundimonas sp. | reverse complement strand
CACCGGGCGGCCGATCCGAACCGGGCCCCCGGATCGGACAACGGCCTGACCTCTCCGCGCACCGCGGCGACGGCCTGTCTCAGCCCCGCCTCGTCGTCCGTGACGACGACCGCCCCATAGGGCGCCTGACGCGCCGCCTCCGCGACCGGTCCTTCAAAGGCCGTGCGGCCGTTCGACAGGATGACGACGCGATCGCACACCGACTCCGCCGCCGCCATCGTGTGCGTCGAAAACAGGATGGAACCGCCGCCCGAGCGGAATTCTGCGAACAGGGCCAGCACTTCGTTCTGCGCCATCGGATCCAGCCCGGACAGCGGCTCGTCGAGGATCAACATATCGGGCGAGTGACCGAGCGCGCACAGCAGCTGCACGCGCTGGGCGTTGCCCTTGGACAGGGAGCCGATCGGCTCGCGCTCGCGTCCCCCCAGCCCGATCCGGTCGAGGAGGCTGTCCGCGCGCCGATAGGCCTCGTTTTTCGGAATGCCCCGCAGCCGGGCGTTAAAGGCGATCACGTCACGGGCGCGGTCTCCGGCGAACAGACCGCGCTCCTCGGGCAGGAAGCCCAGGCGGCGGCGCGCCGCCGGGTCCGCGGCCCGCCCGAACAGTCGAACCGAGCCCGCCTCCGGCCTGAGAAGGCCGAGGATGCAGCGCAGCGTCGTACTCTTGCCCGCGCCGTTGACGCCGATGAAGCCGGTGATCGAATTGCGCGGCGCGGTCAGATCGACGCCGTGCAGACCCCGACCGTTGCCGAAGCGAAGGGTCAGGCCATTGACCTCCAGCAGGGGTTCCGTCGCCGACATGACCCGACAGAAAACCGCGTTCGGTTAACGTCGGATAAAGAGATCAGGGATGGCAGGCGGTCACGGACAGGCTCGTTGAGTCCCCGAACACATTGAGCGTGCCGACCGCCAAAACCTGATGGCCGCAGTCCGCCTCGGTGTAGGTGAAGGCGGGCGTCACCGCTGGCCCGCTGAACCGGGTCAGGGCGAAGTCCGAAACGCTGGTCTGGTCGAAGCACACTGCAGTGCGAACCGAGGCGCAGCGCGCGGCCTCCTGAGCGGCGCTCTGCAGACCCGCATAGCTATAGATCAACAGGGCCGCGTACATTATGCCGAAGGTGGAGGCGATGAACACCGGCGCCACCAGGGCGAATTCGACCGCCGACGCGCCGCCGGTCTCGTTCAGAAATCGCCGGGCGCTCACCCGAGCCTCATGGTCGATGTCCGGACGATCGGCAACGGCAGCAGCAAACTCGGTCCGAAGCCGGAGAAGACCGGCGTGTAGTCGTGACTGACCGTGATGCTGATGTAGTCGCCCGGCTTGGCCGTGGACGTGGGATCGACGGCGGCGCAGGTCGCCGGCGGCGTGGCGGGATAGGCCGCGACCTCGACCAGATCGCCCGTGGCGTCGACGCAGAACCAGGCCTCTGTCATTGCGGTCAGGGTGACCGTGTCGCCCAGCGGCGTGCTCTGCAGGGCGGCGGCGACGCGGTCGGTCGGGCTGGTCAGGGCGACGCATTTCGTAGTGTCGCTGGCGGGCAGTTTGGCTTCGGTGTCGCAGGTTTCCCAGACCATCTGGGCTGCGACCTGGGCCGCCGCATTCACCTGCATCACCCGTTGGGCGTAAACGCCGACGTCCAGCACGCCCAGCATCGGGACCGCCAGGAAGGTGGCCCAGAGCGCGAACTCGGCCCCCGCCGCACCCCGTTCGTCTCGCCCAAAGCGTTTCCGGACCGTCACTGCACCAGTCCCAGTCGCTGCTCGGTCCCCGGGATGTCCGGCAGGTTCAGCCCCGCCTGGACGCATTGGGAGGAGGCGTTGTCGAATACGCTGCCGGTGCCGCTGACCAGGATGGTCTTGGCGACGACGCCGAGGCAGGCCAGACCGCCGCTCTTCAGGTTGATGGCGCCCCGGATGTCGAACTCGCCGTTGGGCATATAGATCAGACCCTGGATCATCAGCGTCGGATCGTTGCCGGTATAGAGCAGATTGACGTTGTTCTTGCTGCCCGTCAGCCGCCCGTCCTGCATCATGGCGACGCCCTTGAGCGCGCCCGTCTTCGGAGCCGCGATGTCCAGAACGCCGGTCCCCGTCGTATTGACCGGGACGTGGTTGTAGGTGGTCGGCCCGCCGTTCTGGTTCGTCCCGGAGAAGATGAGCGTAAGGCTTCCCGAGCCGGACGTCTTGAGCGTGAAGCCGTTGAGGTCCAGCCGTCCATTGTAGACGACCAGTACGCTGTTGGCCGTGGTGACCGTGACGTTCGACGTCAGGCGGGTGTCTCCGCAGCGCGATACGGACGATGCGAAGGACGTGGCCGAGTTGATCGTGGGGCCGGCGGCGCCCTGCGGGTAGCTGGAGCAGGTGTTCGCCGGGATCGGGGGATTGGCCGACAGATAGGAAAACGGATCGGGAAGCACGGTCTGACCCGGTCGCTCGACCTGTCCGCATGATGAGGTGCCGACCGAGTCGCCGTAGTAGACGCCGGTGTCCGAATTGGCTCCGTTGCAGGTCAGGTTGCTGTTGCTGAACATGTCGCAGCCGGCCAGATCGACGTTGGGGCCGCCGTTGACCCGAATGGACTGGCCTGACTCTCCAAGGCCCACCATGCAATAGGTCGCGGCCCGCCCGGGGCGACGGGCGACGGCCTGGGCGACGACGGTCTGGGCAGGCCTGCCCTCTATGGTCGTATCACCTGCGAACCGCACGATGCCGAGGAGATAGAGCCTCTGGGGACGGGTGACCGTCACTTGATAGCAGTTGGTCTCGGTCGACGGCGCCGGACAGGCCGCATTGTCGATCACATCCACAGTGACTGCGTTCGCGCCGTGGCTGAACCCATACTCGGCCGAGACCGCCCGCGCCTCGGCGATGAAGTTGGCGCTGTTGTTCGTCGCCGCCGCAATCGCCGCGGAGTCCGCTGCATGCTGCATTGACCGCTGCGAGACCAGCCAGCTTCCGCCTTCAATGGCCAGTCCGATGGTTCCGACCATGGGAACGATCAGCAGGGCCGCGAGCGTTCCGACGTTCCCGCCCACGCTTCTCGCGAAGCGTCGGGCAGACCGTGTCACGGCCCCCGAAAATCCCTCGCTACCCAACATCATCGTTCCCCCTTGAACGCGATCAGATAACGCAAATCTCTCAAATCAGGAAATCTGGCGAGGTCGATCAAAGTCCGGTTGCGGAAGGGGCGCCGGTTCGACCCCCGCCGCCGGCACCATCGCCGCGTCTCAATCCCGCACGAGCCGCACCACCTCGCCGTCTTCCTTCACGAACTGCTCCGGTCGTTCATCCAGAAGGTCGAAGACCCGCTCCGACGGTCGGCACAGGGCGGCGCCCTTCGGGGTCCGGACGAGGGGACGTTCGACCAGCAGCGGATGCCGGATCATGGCGGCGAGGATATCTTCGTCAGACGCGTCGGGGTTCAGCAACGCCGGGGCGGCGGCCGCGGCTTCCTTCTCGCGGAGAGCCTGACGCGGGCTGAGACCGGCTTCGGCGAACAGCGCGCGGAGTTGGTCTTCGGTCCAGCCGGCGGCGGCGTACTCAATCACTTCGGGGGCGCGCCCCGTGCTCCGGATCATGTCCAGAACGTTGCGCGACGTTCCGCAGGCGGGGTTGTGAAACAGGGTGATGGGGAAGTCTGTCATGGGCGTCTCCGTCAGCACTGACTAGCACGCCGGCGCAGGGCGAAGGTGGCAGGCCGCTCTTTTTCGCGCTTGCAGTTGCGTGCGGGCCGGACCTTCCGCATCTGGTCCCGATGACCGTCGCCTCCCTCGCATCCGTCGCCGCCTTGAAGGGGCCGGGCTTCCCCGAGTTCGTCGCCCTGATCGCGATGATGATGGCGTTGAACGCGCTGGCGATCGACTCCATGCTGCCCGCCCTGCCGGCCATCGGCGAGGCGCTGGGCGTGTCGGCCGAGAATGACCGGCAGTGGGTCATCACCGCCTATCTGCTGGGCTTCGGCGTCACCCAGATCGTCTATGGGCCGCTCGCCGACCGCTATGGGCGCAAGCCGGTCCTGATGGTCGGGCTGTCGCTCTATGTCGTGTTCAGCGTGTTGGCGGCGCTGTCCCCAAGCTTCGAACTGCTGATCGCCGCCCGCGTCGGCACCGGCGTCGGCGCGGCGGCGCTGCGGGTGCTGGCGGTGTCGATCGTGCGCGACCGCTATTCAGGGCGGACCATGGCGCGGGTGATGTCGCTGAGCTTCCTCGTCTTCCTCGGCGTACCGATCCTGGCGCCGACGCTGGGTCAGGCGGTGCTGATGGTGGCGCCGTGGCCGTGGGTGTTCGGCGTACTGGCCCTCGCCGGCGCGGCCTTCATGATCTGGGCCCTGATCCGGCTGCCGGAGACTCTGGCCCCGGAAAACCGGATGCCGATCCGGGTCGCCCGCGTCGCCTCGGCTTTCCGCGAGGCGCTCACCAACCGCCAGTCGATCGGCTACACCCTGGCCATGACCGCCATCGCCGGCGCGCTGTTCGGCTTCATCAACTCCAGCCAGCAGATTTTCTTCGACGTCTTCGACGCGGCCCATCTGTTCACGACCGTGTTTGGGGCCGTCGCGGGCGGCATCGCCGTCGCCTCGCTGCTGAACGCACGGCTGGTCGAGCGGCTGGGTTCGCGGCTGATCTCGCACACGGCTCTGGTCGGCTTCATCGTCATGTCGGCGGTCCATGCCGGCGTGGCGCTGAGCGGGCACGAGACCATCTGGACCTTCGCCGTGCTTCAGGCGCTGACCATGTTCTGCTTCGGCTTCATCGCCGGCAATTTCGGAGCCATGGCGATGGAGCCGATGGGCCATATCGCGGGCACGGCCTCGTCGGCGCAGGGCTTCATCTCGACCACCGGCGGCGCCCTGCTGGGCTTCGCCATCGGGCAGCAGTTCGACGGGTCCGCCGCGCCGATGACAGTGGGCTTTGTCGTCCTGGGCGTCGGGGCCCTCCTGTGCGTGCTGCTGGCGGAGCGCGGAAGGCTGTTCACGTCGCGCAACCCGCGCCCCGCACCGACGGCGACTTGATCTTTTCGGTGCTCCGGAGCGTTGTCCCGACTGGAACCGAAACCGGGCCCGGCGCGCACCCCTCGCCGTGGGGCCGCACGCTCAAGGACTGTCGATGATCCGCACGCTTGGACTGGTCTCCGCCCTCGCCCTTATGACCGCCGTTGGAGGCTGCGCCATGACACCCGGTTCCGCCGCCCGTTCGGATATGCCGTCCCTGCCCGCATCGGCCAATGCGCCGGTGCAGTACGCCGTCGACACCCACTCGTACGCCCGACCCGAGATCGCCCGCGTCCGCCACGTCTCGCTCGACCTCGCCGCGGACTTCGCCGCCCAAACCCTGTCCGGAACCGCAGCGCTCGACATACAGGGCGAGCCAGGCGCCAACGAGGTGGTGCTGGACGTGCGCAACCTCGAGATTCGCGACGTCCGGGATGCCTCTGGCGCGCCCTTGCAGTTCCAGACCGGCGACAACGACGCGATCAAAGGGCAACCGCTGACGATCCGCTTCCCGGCGCTGGCGCCCGGCGAGACCCGGCGTATCGTCGTCGCCTACGCCACCCGCCCCGACGCCTCGGCCCTGCAGTGGCTCAGCCCCAGCCAGACCGCGGGCGGCCAGCAGCCTTACCTGTTCAGTCAGGGGCAGGCGATCCTGACCCGCACCTGGGTTCCGACCCAGGATAGCCCCGGCATCCGGCAGACATGGGACGCGCGCATCGTGGCGCCGGAAGCCCTGCGGGTCGTGATGAGCGGCCAGACCCTGACTCCGGAAGGCGAAGCCGCCAGCGCGGGCATGAAGGCCTGGCGTTTCAACATGACCAACCCGGTCCCGCCCTATCTGATCGCCCTCGCCGCCGGGGACGTGGAGTTCGCAGCCATTGACGAGCGCACCGGCGTGATCACGGAGCCTTCGCGCCTGGAGGCGGCGCGGGCGGAACTGGTTTCGACCGCCAACATGGTCGATGTGGCCGAGCGGCTGTACGGCCCCTATCGCTGGGGCCGCTACGACCTGCTGGTGCTGCCGCCCGCCTTCCCGTTCGGCGGGATGGAAAACCCGCGCCTGACCTTCGCCACGCCGACCATCATCGCCGGCGACCAGTCGCTGGTCTCGCTGGTGGCGCACGAGCTGGCGCACAGCTGGTCGGGCAATCTCGTGACCAATGCGACGTGGAACGACTTCTGGCTCAACGAGGGCTTCACCGTCTATTTCGAGAACCGGATCATGGAGGCCCTGTACGGACAGGAGCGCGCCTTGATGCTGCAGTCGCTGGGCTGGGGCGACCTGCAGTCGACGCTGGCCGACCTGCCGCCCGCCGACACCCGGCTGCAGCTCGACCTGACCGGCCGCGATCCCGACGAAGGCCTGACCGACGTCGCCTATGAGAAGGGCGCCGCCTTCCTGCGGACGATCGAGCGGATCGTTGGACGCGAGCGCTTCGACGCCTGGCTGAACGGCTATTTCGAGCGCAACGCCTTCCGGCCGATCACCACCGACCTGTTCAAGGACGACATCCGCACGCACCTGATCCGCGGCGACGCGGCGCTGGAAAGCCGGCTGATGATGGACGCGTGGATCCACCAGCCCGGCATGCCATCGAACTGGCAGCCGCCGGTGTCGACGGCCTTCGCGCCGGTGGACGCGGCAGCCCGCGCCTTCTTCGCCGACCGCGGCCCGGCCTCGGCCATCGCGTGGGCCGGCTGGTCGACGCAGGAGCGCCAGCGCTTCCTCGCGTGGCGTCCGGAAGGCCGCCGCGAGGGCGCCGACTGGCTGACCCCCGCTCAGCTCGCCGATCTCGAAGCCGCCCTGAACCTGCGCGAGGAGGGCAACGCCGAGGTCCTGTTCGCCTGGCTGCAGATCGCGGTGCAGCACCGCTACCAGCCCGCCGTGCCGACGCTGGAGCGGTTCCTGACCGGCATGGGCCGGCGGAAATTCGTCCTGCCGCTGTTCACCAGCCTGTGGGCTGAAGGTGACTGGGGCCGCGCGATCGCACGCCGCGTCTATGCGCAGGCGCGACCGGGGTACCATCCGGTCACCAGCGGGTCAGTGGATGCGGTGGTCGGGCGGCCATGACTTCGTCCTTCTCCCCTCGGGGGAGAAGGTGGCCCGGAGGGTCGGATGAGGGGGAGGTTTGTTCTAGCGCAGGCGCCTGACAACCTCGCCCCTCCAGACCCCTCATCCGTCAGGCGTTGCCTGACACCTTCTCCCCCGAGGGGAGAAGGAAGCAGCGAACCCTCCCTCCCGAACCTGTGCTCGCCCCTCGTCTTGGCTTCGCGCCCTGCGGCCACTAGGTTCCGGGCCAAGGCGGCGACGAACGCCGCATTCCGCTCAGGAGACCCCCATGCACGACGCCCCCCAAAGCGAAGCGGCCGCCCGCCTCGACAAGGAAAACCCGCTCGGCGTGGACGGTTTCGAGTTCGTGGAGTTCACCGGCCCCGACCCGGCGGCCATGGTCGCGCGCCTCGAGCTGATGGGCTTCACCCGGACCCATGTGAACCCGGCCAACGGCGTGGTCCGGCTGAAGCAGGGCGACATCACCATGCTGGTCCACGAGTCGCCCAAGGGTCAGGCGGCGGAGTTCGCTGGAGAGCACGGCCATGATTGATGCCCGATCCATAATCGGCTTCCTGTACGGCCATGTGCTTGAATTGTTCCACGATCGCGTCGAGCTGCTTTTGGGGCCAAATATGAGCGTTCTTCAAGC
>DASRWP010000338.1:0-8356 GCA_035654535.1 Brevundimonas sp. | reverse complement strand
CAGCGTTCTCGCCTTCCAGCACCTGGACCACGACCGGCTCGGCCGTCATCTGGCCGACCAGTTCGCCGTAGAACGGGCGCTCGGCGTGGACTTCATAGAATTTCTTCGCCTGGGCATCGGTCAGCTTGACGCGGCGCTGGGCGACGATGCGCAGGCCTGCGCCCTCGATCACGGCGTTGACGGCGCCGGTCAGATTGCGGCGCGTGGCGTCGGGCTTGATGATCGAGAAGGTGCGTTCGGTCATGAGGGTGACTTCTTGTTCGGAGATTGAAGGTGAATGTTTCGAGGTGGGGGCTTATAGACGCGCCCTCCGCCCTTTCCAAGGCGTCCCTAACGCTCGCGGCGCGGCCGCTCGCTGCCTGAGGGACGAACCCTTTTTCTCCCCTGAACGTCCCCGCCAGCCGGGGACGCCCTCGCCTATCGGACCCGCTACGTCGCCATGCTCCAGATCACCGACCTGACCTTCAACGCCTGGGGCCGAAAATTCCTTGAGGACGCGTCGGTCAGCCTTCCGCCCGGAGCCAAGGTCGGGCTGGTCGGCCGCAACGGCATCGGCAAGTCGACCCTGTTCAAACTGATCCTCGGCGAGCTGGCCGCCGGCGGCGACGAGATCAGCCTGCCGAAAACCGCCCGCATCGGCTCGGTCGATCAGGAACACCCCGCCACGCCCGTCAGCGTCCTGGAGACCATCCTCGAGGCTGACGAGGAGCGCCACAGCCTGCTCGGCCGGCTCGAAACCGCCGAGCCGGAGGAGATGGGCGAAATCTGGACCCGGCTGATCGAGATCGACGCCGACGCCGCTCCCGCCCGCGCCGCCGAAATCCTCGTCGGCCTCGGGTTCGATCAGGAAAACCAGCAGCGGCCGATGTCGGAATTCTCCGGCGGCTGGCGCATGCGCGTCGCCCTCGCCGCCGCCCTGTTCGCCGAGCCGGACATGCTCCTGCTCGACGAGCCGACCAACTACCTCGACCTCGAAGGCGCCCTGTGGCTCGAGGCGCGGCTGAAGAAATACCCGCACACCGCCCTGATCATCTCCCACGACCGCGAGATGCTGAACGAGGTCTGCACCCACATCCTGCACCTCGCGAACCGGACCCTGACCCTCTACACCGGCAACTACGACGGCTTCGAAAAGGCCCGCGCCGAGAAGGCCCGGCTGCAGATGTCGGCCAAGGCCAAGCAGGACGCCGAACGCGCCCACCTGCAGGCCTTCGTGGACCGCTTCAAGGCCAAGGCCTCCAAGGCGGCGCAGGCCCAGTCCCGGATGAAGCGGCTGGCCAAGATGCAGCCGGTCGCGACCACCATCGAGGAACGGGTCGCGCCCTTCATCCTGCCCTCCCCGCCACGTCCGCTGGCCCCGCCCCTGATCCGGCTGGAGCGGGCCAATGTCGGTTACGAGCCCGGCAAACCGATCCTGCGGAATCTGAACCTGCGCATGGACCTCGACGACCGCATCGGCCTGTTGGGCGTCAACGGCGCCGGCAAGTCCACCTTCGCCAAGATGATCGCCGGGGCGCTGAAGGTCTCCGACGGTGAACTGCACCGCGACCGCAAGATGCGCGTGGGCTGGTTCCACCAGCACCAGATCGAGGCCATGGACCCGACCGATACGCCGCTGGAGATCGTGCGCCGGGCCATGCCGGACGCATCCGAGAGCAGCCGCCGGTCCAAATTGGCCCAATGGGGCCTTGGGTATGAGAAGCAGGAGACGACCGTGGCCTCGCTGTCCGGCGGAGAGCGCGCGCGCCTGCTGCTCAACCAGGTGGCGATGGACGCGCCGCACATCCTGATCCTCGACGAGCCGACCAACCACCTCGACATCGACAGCCGCCGGGCCCTGCTGGACGCCCTGAACGACTATTCCGGCGCGGTCATCCTGATCACCCACGACCGGTCGCTGATGGAGCTGGTCGCCGACCGCCTGTGGCTCGCGGCCGATGGCACGGTGAAGCCGTGGGACGGCGACATGGACGATTACGCGAAGTTCGTCCTCGACCGCGCCAAACAGGCGGCTGTGCGCCCCAGCCAGATCAAGGACGAAGCCGTCGCTGTCGCCGCGCCCCAGCCGGGCAAGAAGAAAAATGACAAGAAGTCAGGGCCCTCACCTTCAACCCTGCGTCATGCTGTGAAGAAGGCGGAGGAGCGGATGGCCCAGCTGACGTCTGAGATCGCCCGCATCGACGACGACATGGCCAACGCCTCGGTCAGCAACCCCAAGGCCCTCGAAGGCCTGACCCGCGCGCGGGCGAAAACACAGTCCGACCTCGACGCCGCCGAACAGGCGTGGGTGACGGCGGAAGAAGCGTTGGCGGAGGTCAGCTGAGACGGGCGGGATGCGTCAGGTCGCGATCGGCGCGGCGCCCAGACTGAGACGCGCCGCCTCCGCCTCGGCGAGCAGCGCGGCCCGTTTCGCCTCCCCGAATCCGTCCAGGGTCCGATACGGCATCGCGAGCCGGATGTTGCCGCGCAGACGCGCTCGATTTCGCTCCAGAAAGCCCCAGTAAAGGCGGTTGAACGGACAGGCCCCGTCGCCGGACTTACCCTTCACGTCATAGCGGCAGCCGCCGCAGTAGTCGCTCATCCGGTTGATGTAGGCGCCGGACGCCGCATAGGGTTTCGAACCGACTATGCCCCCGTCCGCAAAGGTCGCCATGCCCCGGGTGTTCGGCATCTCCACCCACTCATAGGCGTCGGCGTAGACCGTCATGTACCAGTCGTCGACCGCGTCAGGATGCACCCCCAGCATCATGGCCAGATTTCCGGTGACCATCAGGCGCTGGATATGATGCGCATAGGCGTTGGTTCGGCTGGTCGCGACCACATCGGCCACGCAGGCCATGTCGGTCTCGCCCGACCAGAAGAACCACGGCAGGGCCCGGTCGGCGTCGAGGAAGTTGCGCTTCCCGTACTCCGGCGACTTCAGCCAGTAGACGCCCCGCACGAACTCGCGCCAACCCAGTATCTGGCGAATGAAGCCCTCGACCGCGTTCAACGGCGCCCGGCCTGCGGCATAGACCGCCTCAGCCCGCCGGCAGACGTCCAGCGGGTCGAGAAGCCCCAGATTGATCGAGGTCGAGATCAGGCCGTGCCACATCCATGGCTCGCCCTCGGCCATAGCGTCCTGCCAGTCCCCGAACGCCGGCAGGATATGCGTCAGGAAGTCCTCCAGCACCGCCTCGGCTTCGTCGACCGTCGTCGGCCAGCCGAACGCCTCGAGGTCCCCGAAGTGGTCAGGGAACAGGCGCGCCACGTCGGCGATCGCCTCCTGTGTCATCGCGGACGGCGGGGTCCTCAGTCGCTCGGGCGGGCGCATGCCGCTGGCCAGCTTCTTCCGGTTGTCGGCGTCATAGTTCCAGCGGCCGCCCTCGGGCTCCGCGCCGTTCATCAGCAGGCCAGTCTCCCGGCGCATCTCCCGATAGAAGAACTCCATCCGCAGCTCGCGCTTGTCCGCCGCCCAGCGCCCGAACCGGTCGTGCGAGCAGATGAAGCGCCGGTCCTCCCGCACCTCGACCGGCAGACCCGCCGCCGCCGCAAACGCCCCCAGCGCCTCGGCAAGCCGCCATTCGCCGCAATCGGTGATCACCACCCGGTCGAAGGGTTGCGCGGACAAGGCCCGGTGCAGCTCGCCGACGATGGAGTGGCTGTTGTCCGGCGCGTCGATCCGGACGTAGCGGACAGTGACGCCACGAGCCTCCAGTCGTGCTGCGTGGGCGCGCATGGCGGCGAAGGTGAGGGCGATCTTTTGCTTGTGGTGGCGGACATAGGTCGCCTCGTCGCGAACCTCCGCCATCAGGACGACATCCCGGGCCGGGTCGAGATCGGAAAGGGCCGACAGCCCGTCTGAAAGCTGGTCGCCCAGCACCAGCCTCAGGACAGACGGGCGCGGGCCTCGCTCGGGGATGCTTATCGCCATCCTGCGTCTGTAGCCACCGACGCCTTGTCTCGCCATGCGGCGCAGGGGCGCCTGGCCGACCCGCCCTTCTTCACGCCTGCGGAAAGCGCCATACTCGCGAATCCCATGACCATCCGCCGCCTTCCCCCTGAAACCGTCAACCGCATCGCCGCCGGCGAGGTGGTCGAGCGGCCGTCCAGCGCCATCAAGGAGCTGGTCGAGAACGCGCTGGACGCGGGCGCGACCCGTATCGAGGTGCAGGCCGACGGAGGCGGGCTGAGCCGCATCCTGATCGCCGACGACGGCTGCGGCATGGCGGCGGACCAGCTGGCCTTGGCGGTCGAGCGCCACGCGACGTCCAAGCTGGAGCCGGACGACGCCGGCGATGTCGACCTGTTGCGCATCTCGACCCTCGGCTTTCGCGGCGAGGCTCTGCCGTCGATCGGCTCGGTCGCGCGCCTGACGATCACCAGTCGGCCGAAGGCGGGCGGGGACGCGCACCGGATCACCGTCGAGGGCGGCGATCAGCGACCAGTCGCCCCCGCCGCCTTCCCCGGCCCGCACGGCGCGCGCGTCGAGGTCCGCGACCTGTTCTACGCCACCCCCGCCCGGCTGAAATTCATGAAGTCCGAGCGATCGGAGGCCATGGCCATCTCGGAAGAAATCAAGCGCCAGGCCATGTCGCATGAGACCGTGGCCTTCACCCTCGATCTGGACGGCAGGACCACCCTGCGTCTGCCCGCCGAGAATCCTGGCGACGCAGGGCGGCTCAAGCGGCTCGCCGCCCTGCTCGGTCGCGATTTCGAGGCCAACGCCCTGCTGATCGATCAGGCGCGGGACAACGTCCGCCTCACCGGCTACGCGGGCCTGCCGACCTACAGCCGGGGCAACGCCGCTCATCAGTACCTGTTCGTCAACGGCCGCCCGGTGAAGGACCGGCTGCTGCAGGGGGCGCTCCGGGGGGCCTACGCCGACTTCCTCGCCCGCGACCGGCATCCGGCGGCGGTGCTCTTCCTCGAGATCGATCCGCTCTACGTTGACGTCAACGTGCACCCGGCCAAGGCCGCGGTGCGGTTCCGCGACCCGGCGCTGGTGCGCGGCCTGATCGTCGGAGCCATCCGCCATGCGTTGGCCGGAGCTGGACATCGCGCCTCGACAACCGTCGCAGCGGACGCCTTGGCGGGCTTCCGTCCGCATTCGGGCGTCAACGCGGGCGCGGCCTGGAGCCCCTCTTCGCCGTCGGCGCAGGGCTGGAGCGGCTGGCAGGGCTGGGCCGCGCCCGCGAGCGCGACGGCTCAAACGATACCAGGGCTCAACGATCGTTCCGCGCGCGTTGAGCCGGGGCCCTCCAGCGAGGGCTGGACGGCGGACGCCGCCCCGCCGGCGGCCGACCTCGTTGACTTTCCGCTCGGCGCCGCGCGGGCCCAGCTGCATGCGACCTACATCGTCGCTCAGACCCGGGACGGCCTCGTCGTCGTCGACCAGCATGCGGCCCACGAGCGGCTGGTCTATGAGCGGATGAAGGTTCAGATGGCCACGGGGGCGGTGACGCGGCAGGTGCTGTTGACGCCCGAGGTGGTCGATCTGGACCCTTCCGAGGCGGAGCGGGTGGTCGCCAAGGCCGGGCAACTGGCCGAACTCGGGCTGGTGGTCGAGCCTTTCGGCGGCGGCGCGGTGCTCGTGCGTGAGACCCCGGCGCTGCTCGGCGACACGGACGTGCAGGGCCTGATCCGCGACATCGCCGACGACCTGTCCGAACACGGCGCCGCGCTGTCCCTGACCGAGCGGCTGGGCGAGGTATGCGGGACCATGGCCTGCCACGGATCAGTCCGCGCCGGTCGCGTCCTCTCGGCCCCCGAGATGAACGCCCTCCTGCGCGAAATGGAAGCCACCCCCCACTCCGGTCAGTGCAACCACGGCCGCCCGACCTATGTCGAGCTCAAGCTGGCCGACCTCGAGAAGCTGTTCGGGCGGCGCTAGAGCCGCAGCGCCTCGACAACGCCGCTGGCGCGCCCGCCGGAGACGACCTCGCCGCCGGCTATGGCGTAGACGACGCCGTCCACGGCCGCCGCCGCCAGTCCGTGGCGGGGTGTGCGCATCGGCGGGCCGGCGTCCCAGCGGTCGGCCGCCGGATCATAGATCCAGGTCTCGGCGAACACGCCGCCCCCGGCGCCGCGCTGGAACCACTCGCCGCCGAAGGCAACGAGCCTGCCGCCGGTCGCCGCCATGGCCAGCCCGCCGCCGACCTGTTGCCCGGTGGCGGGCGAGGGCGGGATGGGCGCGAGCGTATCCCAGCGGTCCGCAGCCGGGTCATAGCGGTCGAGCCGGCCTGTCCCGCCGTCGCTGACCGTGCGGCCGCCGGCCACCCACAGGGCGCCGTCCAGCACCGCCCCGGCCGCGCTGTTGCGGGCCATTTGCGCCGGCCGCGCCGCCTCCCAGCGGTCCGCGTCGCGGTCATAGGCCCAGTGATCCGCCACATCCGACTGGTCGTTCCACTGGCCGTTGGCGGACCCCAGTGGCCGTCGACCTGTGACCAGATGGGCCCGGCCCGCCAGATCAACGCCGACCGTTTCGCTGAGTGGACCAGGCAGCGGCGCGACCGCCGTCCACACCATGCCGTCGGCGATCCAGACCTCGGTCATCGCCGTCCAGTCACCCGCGTCCGACCGGCCGTATCCCCCGGCGATGATCAACGCCCCGTTTGCCGTGACCACCATCGGATGGTGGCGCGGGGCCGGCAACGGCTCTTCCTCGTACCAGGAATCGTCGGTCGGATTGTAGAACCCGACGCGATCCTCGATGACCAGCGCTCCGCCGTCCCCGCGCCGCAGGCCGCCTGCTGTGACGATCAATCCGCCCGCATCCGCGCAGTAAATCTCCTGCACGGCCCATGGCAGCGGCGCCCTCGGCGTCCAGACCCCCGCCGCCGCCTGCGCGCAGGCGGTGAACGGCAGGGCGACCGAGGCTCCGGCGGCGGCGAAAAAGGTGCGGCGGTCGAGTGCTGTCATGACCACAGGTTGGCTGAAATCCCCGACCTGCGCTATACTGCGGCGGTCCAACCCTCGGGATCATCCCGACAGGAAGCCTATGTCCGAGATTGCGCGCAAGGCCTGAGGCCTCGCAGCAAAGCCTGTGAAGTGTCTCTGCGCAGCCCGCCGGCGTGATTGCGCCGGCGCGAACCTTTACGCCTTTCCGGACATTCCCATGAACATCTCCCGTGCGGAGCAGCGGACGCTGCACGCCCTGGCGCAGGGCGGCGCGATCGCTCTCGAACGCGATCAGGACGGACGCCTCCTGAGCGCTGACTGCTTCACCCGCGACGGCTGTCTGCTGACCGACTGCACCCTGTCGGTCTGGAGGAGGCTGAAAAACAAGGGGCTTATCGCCTCGATCGGCGGCGGGCCTTACCGGGTCAACCGCGACGGGCTGGCGCGCATGCGCAGCCAGCTCGACAACCGCGTCTCAGCCCGCGGTTGGTAGAGCCCTGAGAAAAAGGACGCGCGCGGCGCCGTAGTCGCGCGCGTCCAGCCGCTCGTAGCCGGGCGTATCGATGTCGGGCTCGTCCGACCCGCGCTCGAACACCACGACGGCGCCGGGTTTGATCCACGCGCCCTCCAGCAACCGGGCCAGCGTCTGTTCACCCAGACCCTTGCGGTACGGCGGGTCGAGGAAGGCGAGGTCAAAGGCCTCGCCGTCCGAACCGGGCCGCACACCCAGATCGATCGCGCTGCGCCGGTGCACCCGCGTGCGCCCCATTACGCCGTAGGCGTCGGCGTTCTCGCGGATCGCCCCACGCGCCCCGTCATCCGTCTCGACGAACAGGGCGAAAGCCGCCCCCCGGCTGATCGCCTCGAACCCCAGCGCGCCCGAGCCGGCGTAGAGGTCAATCACCCGCGTCCCCTCTAGAGGCTCGGCCCAGGCGGCGTGTTCCAGCACGTTGAAGATGGCCTGCCGGGCTCGGTCAGACGTGGGGCGTGTGCCCTGCCCGTCCGGCGTCAGAATGGCCCGGCCTTTCAGCATTCCAGCGACGATTCTCATGCTGAAGCCTCTGGACCGGAACGGGCGGCGAATGCAACGTTCGCGTTATGGTTCTCCCGTTCGTGTCCAGATTTGCGGCTCCCTTCGCCGAGGCGGGTCAGTCTCCGATGACGGCGGCGCTTGCAGTCACGCGTCCTTGGCTGAGGCTGGCGGCCTTCGTCCCTTTCGCCTTCATGGTGATGTGCGCGACAATGGTGGTGATCGTGATCATCTCCATGCTGGTCCCCGCGCTGGGCGAGCGAGTGGGGCTCTTGACCGCCGAGCTGGACGATACGCCCGTCCGTCTGATCGAGGACAGCATCCGGACCCTCATATTCGGCGTCGCCGTCGGCTGCGTGGCGCTCAGCCTGCTGGCCGCCGCCGCCATCACCTGGCGCCGGCCATTGACGGACTTCCTCTGGCCGGGCCGACGGTTCGACCCAAAGC